>JANMGI010000280.1:0-3064 GCA_031374565.1 Paracoccaceae bacterium
GTCAGCTCTCTTGGGCAGGAACTGGCGCAGCAATCCATTGGTGTTCTCGTTCGATCCGCGCTGCCAAGTATGAGGCGGATCAGAAAACAATCCGGGGGGCTGTTTTCCCGCCGATTGATGTGGATCGCAAAACCAGCTGTCGATCTTCAGGCGGCGGGCCAGTTCTGGGTGGCAGGCCATCTCGATGCCCCGGTCACGGGTCAGGCTCCGGCGCAGGAAGGCAGGCAGGTGCTTCATTTGCCTCGTAAAGCCCTCCGGGGCTGCCGCAGCGCCGTTGCCGTCCATCCGTACCAGGGTGACGATGCGGGTTTTCCGCTCGACAAGCGTGCCCACGGAGGAGCGGTTGGAAGCCCCCTTGATCAGGTCGCCTTCCCAATGCCGCGGCACGAGGCGGGCGTCGACCTCTTCAGGCCGGTGAAGAATTCGCAACGACTCCGGGACGATGGCGCTGCCGCCGCTCGGCTTGCGCCCGAGGCCCCGGCCGAGGCCGCGCCGGTGCTTGCCCTGGCGCGGGGCCTCGACCAACGCCGTCTTCAACCCGCCGAGCGGCTGGGCGTCGATCATCGCGTAGATGGTCTCGTGGCTGACATGGGACTGCGGGTCATCGGGATGCATGGCCCGCAGTGTCGCGGCGATCCTCTCGGGCGACCAGCGGAACTTGACGAGGTGATGCCAGACGACGCACCAGAGCTTGCGCCGGGGCCAGAGCTTGCGCCGGGGCCTGCAGCGCAGGCGACGTCGTGCATATGCGCGCTGAGCAGCCTGCGGACAGTACCACGACCCCGATCCGGCCCCACCCGCCCCGCGCCAGCTCCCGGCAGATCGTGCTCGCCGACCGGCCCAAGAGCCGCGCAATCTCCCGCTGGCTCGTCCCCCGACGATACTCCGCAAAGATCACCGCCCGCTTCGCACACTCCAGATGCCGCCCCCGCCGCTCCATCGCAACCTCTCTCCCAAACTCCGGTGGTGCACGCCATTCTAGAGCCTATGAGGGGTTAAGGATTGCAGCCGTCGCAGGGCTGACGATTTCGCGGGTCCTACCCTGCTTGCCTTGCATTGGCTTTTGCCTTCAGGCGCTGGTAGCGCGCGGCCATCAGCGCTTCGCCCGCTTTGCTGCCGTCGTGGAACGTGCCGAACCACTTGTCCAAGGGGATCAGACCGTCGCCGTAGTTCACCTCGAAATACTTGTGATGCAGGTAGTGGATGAAAGCGTGGCTGTCGACCGCGTGGTCTTCGGTCACTTCCATCTTGTCAAAGCCGATATGCCCCACGACCGCCCCGAAGCCCGCGAAGTTCAGCTGGTAGATCGCCAGCAGCGGATGCGACGGGATCAGGAAGTGATAGGCCGCAGTGGCGAAATACAGGAGATGTTCCACCGGGTGCATCGACAATGACGACCAGGGCGAAGGGTTGACCGAGTTGTGGTGGACGGAATGCACCCATTTGTAGAGAAAGGGTATGTGGATCAGGCGGTGAACAACGAAGAAGTGGAATTCGTGCAGCACCGGCAGACACAGCCAGACCGCGAAGAGATACCAGCCACTGTCCATCAGGCTGACCCAGGGGCCGATGTCGTTGGCCCAGGCCCACAGGACCAGCACCTCCCACGCCGTCCAGATCGGCACGCCAGACCCGAAGGCTCGGATCAGGCTGTCGATGGTCTGGCTTTGAAAGAGAAAGGCGGTGGATTTGTGCTCGGACGGCCACTTGGCATTGTACTTGAAGCGGGTGCCCTGAGCCCGGCGGATGTATAGGCGCAGCTCCAGCGCGCCGTAAAACAGAAAGACGGCGACGGCGTTGACGGCGAAAAGCCAGAGGACCCAGCCCCATGCCAGGGTGGCCATGGTCGCTTTTTCGGGGACGACCCAGGCCCACCAGGCAAAGGCGCTGGCGGTCCACATCAGGTTCCAGGGCAGGAAGTATCCCGGCAACCAATTCAGCACGGCAAGGGGGCGCGGCGGGAACCGCCAGATCGGGGCCACCTCGGCAGGGTCTTTCGGGGTGAAGTCGCCCCGCTTGTTGTGGGTGCCGAACCGGGTGTCGTCCATTGCCTGCCGTCCCCTGCCTGTGGTCGCCTTCCTGTCGTCGCGCGGTCGCGAAAGCTTATCCGCGGTCGGCGTCACGCTCCATCCCGTTTGGCACGCGAATCCGGCCTGTTGCGACAGGGACGGCGCTGCCCGCAACACGGACCTCGACCAGCTGTTCGCCGTCCTGCACGATGGTCAGCCAGATTTCGCTTGGCCTCCCCATCTCCACTCCCTGTCGCAATGCCAGCCGGGTTTCGCCTGTCACCAGCGCGCCAGAGGCAAGAAGTTGCGCTGCAAGAATTGCGCTGGCCGATCCGGTGGCCGGGTCCTCCGGGATGCCCGCCGTGGGGGAAAACATCCGGGCGCGGTAGTCACAATCCGCGCCTTTGGCGTAAAGGTAGATGCTGTCCACGCCGGCGGCCTGAATGACTTGCGACCAGTGCGGCTCCAGCGGCTGCGCCCGGGCCAGCGCCTCCAGCGAAGCGACGGGGGCATACAGAAAGCGCGGGCCGCCCTGCCACAGACCGGGGCGATGCGCGGCAAATCCGATGTCGGCGGCGGCAAGACCCAAAGCCGCGGCCATCTGGTCGACCCCGGCGACAGTGGCATCAGGAACGGCGTGCGGCAGGACCGGGGCGGTGAACTCGGCCACGGTCTTGGCGCCCTGACGCCAGACCCGGACGGGAACCAGACCCGCCTCTTCCTCCAGCACGATCCGGGTGTCGAAGTCCCCCGGTCCGGCGGAGGCCGTTGCCAGATGAATCGCGCAGCCGATGGTCGGATGCCCGGCAAATGGGATCTCGGCAGTGGGAAAGAAAATGCGCACGCGGGCGGTATGGGCGGGGTTTACCGGGCGTTGCACGAAGATGGTCTCTGACAGGTTGAACTCGCGGGCTATGGCCTGCATGGCGTGATCGTTCAGCCCTTCGGCATCAAGCACCACGGCCAGCGGATTACCCCTGAAGGGGGTATCGGTGAAAACGTCCAGGGTGTAGAAGCGGTAGCGCGACATGAGGCGGTGAACGGTGAACGGCCGG
>JANMGI010000310.1:0-10773 GCA_031374565.1 Paracoccaceae bacterium
GGACGCAGACCATCTTCTCGCCCTCGCCGCCCCGACCCCGGCCCGGAGCCTTCTCCAGCGCGAACTTGATCGACCCCTGCCGCGGATGCGGCACGCCAGCCACAACCGCCCAGTAGATCTTGCGCGCGTTGCGATGACGCAGCGTTTCGCTCAGCGCCCGCGCGACCCGGTCGGTGCGCGCCAGCATCAGGACACCGGAGGTGTCCTTGTCCAGCCGGTGCACCAGCTTCGGCTTTTCCTTGTAGCCAAACTTCAGCGCTTCGGCCAAGCCATCGACATGCCGATCCCCCTGCCCCGATCCGCCCTGCGATGGCAGACCGGCAGGCTTGTTCAGGACGATCATGTGCTCGTCCTTCCACAACACCGCCGCCTGGATCATCTTGGCATCGGCGGCCGAGACGCCCTGAATACGCGCCTCTGTCCTTGCCACCTGATCGGGCAATGGCGGGACTCGAACCGTCTGACCCGGCTTCACGTGGTCCGACGCCTTGACCCGCCCGCTGTCGACCCTTAGCTGCCCGGTCCGGCACAGCTTCTCAACCGCGACCTGGTTCAGCTGCGGAAAGCGGCGACGCAGCCACTTGTCCAGGCGCTGTTCGCCTTCGTCTTCGGTTACCGTCAGGTTCTGGACAGTCATGCAAGGCTCCGGGCAATGGCCACGCCAAGCGCGACGGCAATCAGGGAAAGGGCGACAGAGCCCAGGGCGTAGGCGGCAGCTTGCAGGGGCTGGCCAGCCTCGACCAGCTTCAGCGTGTCCAGCGAAAAGGCCGAGAACGTGGTGAAGCCACCCAGAAGCCCGGTCATCAGCAGAAAGTGCCAGCTTTCGCGGTGGCCTAGGACAATGAACAGGACACCAATAGCAAAGCTTCCCAGCACGTTTACGGCAGCCGTGCCAAGCGGCGCACCGATGGCAGAAACCATCAGGTAACGCAGGACGGAACCCGCAGCGCCACCAAGCGCGATCAGAGGAAGGGTCAGGGACATGCGCTTGCTTTGCGGCGATGCGGGCGGTTTGTCAATGTGCGGGCTTCGGGCCACATGCGCCACCCTTCTCCTCCGATTCGCACGGCTTGGTTAACCGCTTCACGGCCATACGCGCGTATGTATGGAACCCATACCGAAACCAGACGCAAATCAAACGGTCCGATTGTTCGAAAAGTGCAAGGATCAACTCAACGATTCAAGGTGTTTCGCAAGGTTCAGGTCGGGGTGTTGCCTGCCCCGTTGCCGATACCCTTTCACATTTCATTAACCCTGGCTCACCCGTCCTGCCGCTTGCCCCGCAGCTTGGCAAAATACTCCACCCGCTTCTTCAACTCGCGCTCGAACCCGCGTTCGGGGGGCAGATACCAGACCGGGCGCTTCATGCCCTCTGGAAAGTAGTTCTGGCCGGAAAATCCTTCCTCGGCATCATGGTCATAGGCATAGCCCGACCCATATCCCTGATCCTTCATCATCTTGGTCGGCGCATTCAGGATATGCTTCGGCGGCATCAAACTACCCGTCTCCCGCGCCGCCGCGCGGGCCGCCTTGTAAGCCGTGTAGACCGCGTTCGACTTCGGCGCGAGCGCGAGGTAGACCACTGCCTGCGCCAGCGCAAGCTCGCCTTCAGGACTGCCCAACCGCTCGTAAGTCTGCCAACCGTCTAGACAAATCGCCTCGGCTTGCGGGTCGGCCAGGCCAATATCTTCGACTGCCATCCGGGTGATCCGACGCGCCAGAAACCGCGGGTCCTCGCCGCCTTCCAGCATCCGGGCAAACCAGTAAAGGGCTGCATCGGGGTCGCTGCCCCGGACGGATTTGTGCAGCGCCGAGATCAGGTTGTAGTGCTCATCCCCCGACTTGTCATACTTTGCAGCCCGCCGCATCAGCCGCTGCGATAGCTGATCACGGGTCAGCGACGCATCGACCTTCCACGCGGCAACCTGCTCGACAAGGTTCAGAAGTGCGCGGCCATCACCGTCAGCCATTTCCAGCATCGCCTCGCGCGCCTCACCTTTCAGCGGCAGCGCCCGGCCTAGCTCCTGCGCGGCCCGCTGGGCAAGACGCTCCAGATCAGCCAAAGAAAGCCGTTCCAGGACAATGACTTGCGCCCGGCTTAACAGTGCCGCGTTCAACTCGAAACTGGGGTTCTCGGTCGTCGCCCCGACCAGAAGAATGGTTCCATCCTCCATGTAGGGCAGGAACCCGTCCTGCTGCGCCTTGTTGAAACGGTGGATCTCATCGACGAACAGCAACGTCCCCTTGCCGTTCTGGCGGCGCAGCTTTGCCGCCTCGAACACCTTGCGCAGGTCCGGCACTGCGGTGAAGATCGCGCTTATCTGGACAAAATGCAGGTCGGTCTCATCGGCCAGAAGCCGAGCAATCGTGGTCTTGCCAACCCCCGGTGGACCCCAAAGGACGATGGACGACAACGACCCCGCCGCCAGCATTGACCCCAAGGGACCGTCCGGCGACAGGACCTTGTCCTGCCCGATCACCTCAGCCAGAGACTTCGGCCGCAGCCGGTCAGCGAGCGGTCGAGGCCCGCTGTCGCGGGACGTCCTGTCGGGCGTGTCGAAAAGGTCGGCCATGCCACCACCTTAGGCGGCCTTGGCAGGAAGCGGAAGACGACTGGAAGCCCGCCCCTCTTCCACAATGGAAGAGAGGCGCGGCAACCAGTTCCCTTCAGTGCAGGGGGCCCGAAAAGTCCATCTCGACGACCTGATTCTCGATCCCGTCGATCACAAGGACCGGCCCCATCGCCCGCATCTTCACCCCGACCCGGTCCGCCCAGCGGGGCCACGTCGCCGACAGTAACGTCAAACAATGCGTGGCATCCAGGCTCCTCACCGTGTCACCAAGCTGCATGATCAGCTGGGTGTGGACACGGCGCCGGACTGCGGCGGGCACATCATGGCTGACAAAAAGCCGCGAGCTTTCCCAGATATGCCCGGCCATCGGTGCCGGGTCATGCAGAAGGTTGGCCGGGATCGTCTCCAGAAGACCGCGCTGCGCGTCGCGGATCATGTAGCTGTAGATTCCGCAACCATGCGTGGTCGGCGTCACACGGTTGCCAGCCAGAACCTTGCCGTCCTCGTCATGCACGACGACCCAGCGACTGGCCGGAGTGTCGTATTGGTCGTATTCCATGCCCAAAGCTTCAGGCAGGTTCCACTTGTTGTGGACGATGAATAGCTCGCGCCTAGCGCGCAGCATGTTGGCGAAAAGCTCGCCATGGTTGTGCATGTTGGCAAAAGATAGCGTGGTCGTCTGCATAGAGTCCTCCTGCAGGTTGGATTAAGTCGTAACCTTGCAGGAGACAGCGTCAGATCAGACGGTTGTCTTTCGCGCGCTGGATTGCCTCGGCCGTTGTCCGCGCCATCAACCGGTTGCGGGCAGTGGTGATCCGGGCCTTCAAAGCGCTTTCTGAGATGCCAAGCTTTTCTGCCGCTTGAGCAAACCTGTCGCCTCCTGCAATGCATCGCAAGGCCTCGATCTGGGCCTCGGTCAGTGCTTCGGGGGGTTCGCTCAGATCATGCAGGCGCAGAACGGTGCGCTCGATCTTGACGATCTCTTCTTCCCCGAACTCCCGGTCGGACCGGGCGAAACTGGCAATGGTGCGCGACTTGATTGGACCACAGGCGATCGTGATGCCAAAATTCAGACCGTAGCCGGCGGCTTCCATGAACAAGCCGAACGGGTCCATCAGCGCAGGGTCGCTCCACCTGATCCAGCCGGTCCGGGAAAAACCCCAGGCCGTCATCGGATCGCGCAGGACATAGCCGTTCTCGGTGTAGTGATCGATCCAGCGCTGATCGTAGGTCTGGAAGGTGAAAAGCGGAGAGGTAAAGCGAATGTGCAGGCCGATGAAATAACCTGCCGTGGAAATGCGGGCAAGGTTCTGCAATTCAACATCAATACGGGAACGGATACTCATTATTACTCGGCATACGGTTACGGCCCGCTCAACCTTAGGGTGTCGGCGGGAACATTCCTATCCCAATTCGCCACGGTCGCGGCAAGACGCGAAGACAAATTGGCGCGCTCAATGAAGTTTTGTCGCCATGCTGATCGTAACGCAGATCGAGCGGCTGCCACCGGTATCCATCGCGGGCCCAGATGGCACACAGTCAAGCCCCACCCGGCGCGCCAGACGGGGCGAGTTTTCCGGAATGATGCCCAGCAACGTCGTTGCACCCAGGTTGCGCGCCGAGACCACCATTTCGTGAATAAGCTGCATCTGCACCCGCAGGCGTTCCGCGGCTGGAACGTCATTCGAGACAAAAACCCGGCTTGATTCCCAGATGTTCGGATCGATAGGTGCCTCGAAGTTCAGAAGATCGCGCGGGATGGTTTCCAAAAGACCGCGCTGCGCGTCACGAATCATGTAAGTGTAGATGCCGCAGCGATGAGTGGTTGGCGTCAGGCGGACCCCCGCCATGACCTCGCCATCACGGTGCACGCACACCCACCGGCTTGCCGGGGTGTCGTACTGGTCGAACTCCATCCCGTTGGCTTCGGGCAGATCCCATTTGGCGTTCTGGATGAACGTCCGGTGCCGGGCACGGAACATGTTCGCGAACAGCTCACCATGATTGTGGAGGTTGTCATATGACAACGTCGTAGCTTCCATTCTTCACTCTCCTTCTTCTGGTTCGTCAAAACCCGGCGAAGGGAACAGTCTGAATCAAAGCAGCCGATATTCCCGGGCTTTACGGATTGCTTCCGAGGCTGTCCGCGCTTCCAGCCGGACCCTTGCCGACTGGACGCGCGCCTTGAAGGCGCTCTCCGTTATGCCAAGTTTTTCTGCCGCCGCAGCATGCCTGTCCCCATTGGCAAGGCATTGCAACGCTTCGATCTGTGCTTTCGTCAGATCCGAAGGTGGCTTTGCCTCTATGTGCAGCTGGATCGTCACGTCCTTAAGTTGACCCATTTCTTCGTCAGTGAATTCCCGTTCGCCCCGGCTGATGCCGACGATCGAACGTGAGGTGATTGGTCCGTACGATGAAACGGCGCCAAATTTCAGCCCGTGACCCGCAGCCTTCTTCATGACGCCGAACGGGTCGGGCAGCGGGATCGCGCTCCACCGTGTGGTCCCTTCGACACCAACCCCCCAGAAGACCAGCGGATCACGAAGGTAATACGAGTGGCTGTTGTAGTGCTCAACCCAAGCAGCGGGATAAGAACTCTTGTAGATCAACGGGGTCGCAAAGCGGATGTGCAACCCGACCGTGTACCCCATGGGCGCCAGCCGATCGAGCTGCTCAAGCAACACAGTAATCGCCTTCCGTTCGGACATTCCCGATCACTTCCTCACTCACACCTTGATTCTACCGACAATTGAGCTTGACGCTTGCAGTATTCTTTTCAAGCTAGGTCTTTGCATGGCGGAAACGAGTTAAGAATTCAACCAATTCAATGCAGAAGGCCCGCCTTGCGGCGGGCCTTCGTAACGTCAGTGGCCGAATGGCCTCAGCCTTCGGCGGCTTCAAGCCGCGTGCGGTCCGCGGCACCCTTGGCCGAGGTGTCGCGGTCGACGAATTCGATGATCGCCATCGGTGCCATGTCGCCAAAGCGGAAGCCCGCCTTCATGATGCGAACATAGCCACCCTGACGGTCCTTGTAGCGAGGGCCCAGGATCGCGAACAGACGCTCGGTGTGCATATCCTGCTTCAGGGCCGAATGGGCCTGACGACGGGCGTGCAAGTCGCCGCGCTTGGCCAGCGTGATCAGCTTTTCGATGATGGGCCGCAGTTCTTTGGCCTTGGGCAGGGTGGTCTTGATCTGCTCATGCTCGATCAGCGAGCCGCACATGTTGGCGAACATCGCCTTGCGGTGTTCGTGGGTCCGGTTCAGCTTCCGGTAGCCGCTAGAGTGACGCATTGGAATCTCCTATCCGCGTGTTTTGCTTTGTCCGGCAGGGCCTACGTGTGGTCCCGCTCACCTTGGGCTTGCGCCAGTCGTTCCCCGCACCTTGCGGGCATTGTCGTAGGGTGGGGCTGACCCCACCCTTGTTGTCAGAACTGGTCCTCGAAGCGCTTGGCCAGGTCTTCGATATTCTCAGGCGGCCAGCTTTCTACGTCCATCCCAAGATGCAGACCCATGCCCGAAAGCACTTCCTTGATCTCGTTCAGCGACTTGCGGCCGAAGTTCGGGGTGCGCAGCATCTCGGCTTCGGTCTTCTGGATCAGATCGCCGATATAGACGATGTTGTCGTTCTTCAGGCAGTTGGCCGAGCGGACCGAAAGCTCCAGCTCGTCCACCTTCTTCAGCAGCAGCGGATTGAACTCCAGGCCAGAGTCGATCTCGCCGACCTTGGCCGATTCTGGCTCTTCGAAGTTCACGAAGATCGACAGTTGGTCCTGCAGGATGCGCGCTGCATAGGCCACAGCGTCGTCCGGCGTCAGGCTGCCGTCGGTCTCGATCTTCATCGTCAGCTTGTCATAGTCCAGCACCTGACCCTCACGGGTCGGGGTGACTTCGTACGAAACCTTCTTGACCGGCGAATAGATCGCGTCGATCGGGATCAGGCCGATGGGTGCATCTTCCGGACGGTTCTTGTCGGCCGAGACATAGCCTTTGCCGGTGTTCACGGTCAGTTCCATGAACACGTCGGCGCCGTCATCCAGGTGGCAGATCACGTGGTCCTTGTTCAGGACCTCGATGCCGTTGGACTCAGAGATATCGCCCGCGGTCACGACGCCCGGCCCCTTGGCCGAGATCGACAGCCGCTTCGGACCGTCGACATCCATCTTTATGCTCACGCCCTTCAGGTTCAGGACGATGTCGGTCACGTCCTCGCGGACGCCGGCGACCGACGAAAACTCGTGCAGCACGTTGTCGATCTGGACAGAGGTGATCGCCCCGCCTTGCAGCGAGGACATCAGCACACGGCGCAGCGCGTTGCCCAGCGTCAGGCCGAAGCCACGCTCCAGCGGTTCGGCGATCACAGTCGCGACGCGGGCGGCATCTGCCCCCGGCTTCACGACCAGTTGCGTCGGTTTGATAAGTTCCTGCCAGTTTTTATGGATCATTCTGAAGCCCCTATTCTTGTCCGCTGCCGATGTCCTAAGCCTACGGACGCCCGAGGATCGTAAACGACGAAAACCGGGCCGTGAGGGAACCCCCCACGGCCCGGTCGAAATGAAAACCTTAGACGCGGCGGCGCTTCGGCGGACGGCAACCGTTGTGCGCCAGCGGTGTCACGTCGCGGATCGAAGTGATCTGGAAACCGACGGCAGCCAGAGCGCGCAACGCCGATTCACGGCCCGAACCCGGACCCTGCACTTCGACTTCCAGCGTGCGGACGCCGTGTTCCTGCGCCTTCTTGCCTGCATCTTCTGCGGCCATCTGGGCGGCATAGGGCGTCGATTTGCGCGACCCCTTGAAACCCATGGTGCCCGAGGACGACCAGGCAATTGCATTGCCCTGCACGTCCGAGATCAGGATCTTGGTGTTGTTGAACGACGAGTTCACATGCGCCACACCAGCGGCGATGTTCTTGCGTTCTTTTTTCTTGGTGCGGGAGGCCTTGGTATCGCGTGCCATCTGTCAGGCCCCCTTATTTCTTCTTGCCGGCAATGGCCTTTGCGGGGCCTTTGCGGGTGCGAGCGTTGGTGTGCGTGCGCTGGCCGCGGACCGGCAGGCCCTTGCGGTGACGCAGGCCGCGGTAGCAGCCAAGGTCCATCAGACGTTTGATGTTCATCGTGACTTCGCGGCGCAGGTCGCCTTCGACAGTCAGGTTCGCGTCGATGTATTCGCGGATCGCCAGCACTTCGCCGTCGGTCAGCTGGTTCACTCGGCGGGCGTTGTCGATCTTCAACGCCTCGCAGATTGTCTGGGCGGTCTTCGGGCCGATCCCGGTGATGTAGGTAAGCGCGATCGGAACCCGTTTCGCGGTCGGAATGTTGACGCCAGCAATACGTGCCAAACGTGTCGTCCTTCTTTGGTTGCGGTTCCGTAGTGCCAGAACCTTTTTTCACAACACCGCGCGGGGTTTGGCCCCGGCGATACGAACTTCCAATTAGGAAGACCCGCATGGCGATTCCATCGCGGGACGCCGTGCATTAGGGGCTTTTCCGGGGGCCGTCAAGGCCGCGACAGAGGTTTTTCAAGCTTTGTCAAGAACCTTGGCAATCGCACTGGCAACGGCGTCAACCTCAGCAAGCCCATCCACGGCGGAAAGCTGCCCCTTGGCATAGTAATAGCCGATCAGGGGCGAGGTTTTCTTGTAATATTCCATCAGACGGGTCTTGAGGGTTTCCTCATTGTCATCCGCCCGGCGCTTCAGATTTGTGCTGCCACAGGCGTCGCAGGTGCCGGCAACTTTCGTCGGATGCGTCACATCGTGATAGACGGCACCACAGTTTCCACAGGTGAACCGCCCGGTGATCCTTGCCACAAGCGCCGCATCATCGACCTGCATCTCGATCACGCTGTCCAGCGACGTTCCGGTGCGTGTCATCAACTCGCCCAAAGCGTCGGCCTGTCGCAACGTGCGGGGGAAACCGTCGAAGATGAAGCCGCCCCCACCGGTCTTGCCGACGCCATCCTGCATCTTGGCTTCGATCAGACCGATGACGATCTCGTCCGTCACCAGTTCACCCCGGGCCATGATGCCTTCGACCCGCTTTCCTAGGTCAGAGCCTTTCGCAATGGCCTCTTTCAGCATGTCGCCGGTCGAAAGCTGCACCATGCCGCGCGCCTCTTCCAGCCGCTTGGCCTGAGTGCCCTTGCCCGCCCCCGGCGGCCCCAGCAGGATGATGTTTGGCATCAGATCAGCGCCGCGCCGGAGCCTTGGGCGCAGATTTTGCACCGGGCTTCTTGCGACCACGCAACTGGGACTTCTCGATCAGCGCTTCATACTGATGTGCAAGAAGGTGCGACTGGATCTGCTGGATCGTATCCATGGTGACCGACACCACGATCAGAACCGAGGTCCCGCCGAAGTAGAACGGAATGCCCACACGGCTGATCAGGATTTCCGGCAAGAGACAGACGGCAGCCAGATAGGCCGAGCCGAGCACGAGCACGCGATTGACCACGTATTCCAGATACTCCTCAGTCTTCTTGCCGGGGCGAATGCCGGGAACCGACGCGTTCTGGTTCTTCAGGTTCTCGGCCACTTCGTCGACCTTGAACGACACGTTCAGCGTGTAGAAATAGGCGAAGAAAACGATCATTGCCGTCAGAAAGACCAGGTGCAGCGGTTGGCCGTAGCCCAGGTTCGCAGCCAGCCAGGACAGCACCGGATTGGTCGAGCCACCCGAGAATGTGCTGACCGTGGTGGGCAAAAGCAGGATGGACGATGCGAAGATCGCCGGAATGACCCCTGCCGGGTTGACCTTGATCGGCAGGTGCGACGAGCCGCCTTCATACACTTTCATGCCCACCTGGCGGCGCGGATAAAGGATGCTGATTTTCCGCAGTGCCCGTTCCATGAAGACGACGAAGGCGATAACGCCGATAACCATCAGGATGACCCCAAGGATCACCGGGGTCGACAGGGCCCCGGACCGGCCCTGTTCGAAGAACTGGACGATAGCCGCCGGTATTTCAGCAACGATGCCGACAAAAATGATCAGGCTGATGCCGTTGCCGATGCCGCGGGCGGTGATCTGCTCGCCCAGCCACATCAGGAACATCGTGCCACCAACCAGCGTGATGACGCAGGAGGCAACGAAGAACAGGCCAGGATTGTGCGCCAGCCCGCCGCCCTGGATCGACATGGCGATGCCGTAGCCCTGCATGACCGCCAGCGCGACCGTGCCGTAGCGGGTGAACTGGTTCAGCTTCTTGCGGCCCTGTTCGCCCTCTTTCTTCAGCTGCTGCCAAGGGCCGTACATCGTGGACAGAAGCTGTACGATGATGGACGCCGAGATGTAGGGCATGATCCCGAGGGCGAAGATACCCATCCGCTTGACAGCGCCGCCGGTGAACAGGTTCAGCATGCCGCCAATCCCCTGCCCTGCCTTGTCCATGAACTGGCGCAAGCTTTCGGCGTCGATGCCGGGGACGGGGATGTAGGTGCCCAGCCGGTAGACGATCAGCAGGCCGATCGTGAAGAAGATGCGTTGGCGCAGATCAGTTGCCTTGCCAAGCATGCCCCAGCTAAGGTTCGCCGCCATTTGCTCTGCAGCAGATGCCATGTCAGGTCTCTTTCAAGCCAAGCGCCGCCGGACCGTTCTCCGGTCGGCGGCGCGGGAAAACTGGTAGCTGATGTAAGCGACCTTGAGGCCGCTCACAATGCCTAACTGGTCGCATCCGCGACCGAGGGCTCATTCAGCCGCAGAAGCCGCGACCGGTGCCAAGAGCGTGACCTTGCCGCCAGCTTTTTCCACTGCTTCCACAGCCGAAGCCGAGGCGCCGGTGACGGTCAGGGTGATCTTGGTCTTGATTTCGCCCTTGGCGAGGACCCGGATGCCGTCATGCTTGCTTTTCGTCACGCCAGCCGCGACCAGCGCGTCTTCGGTGATCTCGGCTTTGGCGTCCAGCTTGCCCGCGGCGATGAACTTCTCGATCAGCCCAAGGTTCACGACGGCGAATTCCAGACGGTTCGGCTTGGTGAAGCCGCGCTTTGGCAGGCGGCGATACAGAGGCATCTGACCGCCTTCGTAGCCGCCGATTGCGACGCCCGAACGGGACTTCTGACCCTTGATCCCGCGGCCGGCGGTCTTGCCCTTGCCCGAGCCGGGGCCGCGAGCGACGCGTTTCTGTTTCTTGGCTGCGCCTGGATTGTCGGCGAGTTCATGCAGTTTCATTTCGCTTCTCCTTGCCGGATGCGCCCCCGAA
>JANMGI010000315.1:0-1838 GCA_031374565.1 Paracoccaceae bacterium
CAGCCAGCGGTGCAGATGGGCGTTCTCCGGGAAGAGCCGCTTCATCGCGGCGTCAGTCTTGCGGATATCCTCCGGGTCGCCCGACAGAGCCACCCAACGGAACGGGCCGATCCCCTTGCAGAAAAGCGGGCGGATATAGGCGGGCACGAAGCCGGGGAAGGCGAAGGCGTTCTTGAACCCTTCCTCTTTCGCCACCTGCCGGATGTTGTTGCCGTAATCCAGCGTTGGCACGCCCGCATTCCAGAAGCCCACCATCGCCTCGACATGGGCGCGCATCGACGCCCGCGCCGCCGCCTCGACTGCCGCCGGATCGCTTTCCTGCCGCGCGCGCCAGTCCCCGACAGTCCAACCCACCGGGCAGTAGCCGTGCAGCGGATCGTGGGCCGAGGTCTGGTCGGTCACGATATCCGGCCGCACGCCCCCCGCCTTCATCCGGGCCAGGAGTTCCGGAAACACTTCGGCGGCGTTGCCCAGCAGACCCACCGACTTCGCCTCGCCCTTCGTGGTCCAGTCGGCGATCATCGCCAGGGCCTCATCCAGGGTCCTCGCCTTGGCGTCGACATAGCGGGTGCGCAGACGGAAATCGATGCGGGTCTCGTCGACCTCCACCGCAAGGCAGCAGGCACCGGCCATGACAGCGGCCAAGGGCTGCGCGCCGCCCATTCCGCCAAGGCCCCCGGTCAGGATCCAGCGGCCTTTCAGCGATCCATCGTAATGCTGCCGCCCGGCCTCGGCGAAGGTCTCGTAGGTGCCCTGCACAATGCCTTGCGTTCCAATGTAGATCCAGGACCCGGCGGTCATCTGGCCGTACATCATCAGACCCTTGCGGTCCAACTCGTTGAAATGCGCCCAGGTCGCCCAGTGCGGCACGAGGTTGGAGTTCGCGATCAACACCCGCGGGGCATCCGTGTGGGTTCGCACAATGGCGATGGGCTTGCCGGATTGCACGATCAGTGTCTCGTCGGCCTCCAGGTCCTTCAGGCCCGCGACGATGCGATCGAAATCCTCCCACGTCCGGGCCGCCCGACCGATGCCGCCGTAGACCACCAGCTCATGCGGGTTTTCGGCCACGTCGGGATGCAGGTTGTTCATCAGCATCCGCATCGCGGCCTCACCGGCCCAGGTCTTGGCGGTTTTCTCCGGGCCGGTGGCTGGGTAAATGTCACGCAGGTTGTGGCGGGGATTGGTCATTTCATACTCCGGTTTTAGCGGCGACCCCGGGGGCGCTTCGCCCCCCGGACCCCCAGAGGATATTTTCAGACATAGAATGGAGTAAGGTCGGGAAGAGTGATCCCTGTGGCATTAGACATCGTCCCGTCGGCGACAAGGGCAGCAGCTTTGGCAAGGTCGGGGGCCAGGTAGCGGTCATTCTCCAGTGCTTCGACTTGCGTCCGCAGTGCGTGGACGGCTGCCTGCAACGCAGCAGAGGTCCGCAGGGGCGCGCGGAACTCGACGCCCTGCGCGGCACATATCGCCTCGACCCCAAGGATCACGTTCAGGTTCCGAACCATCGGCTGCAAGCGGCGCGCGCCATGGGCGGCCATGGAAACGTGATCTTCCTGGTTGGCGGAGGTGGGGGTCGAATCGATGACAGTCGGATGCGCCAGATGCTTGTTCTCAGACATCAAAGCAGCGGTTGTCACTTCGGCGATCATCAGACCGGAGTTGAGGCCGGGCTTCGGCGTCAGGAAAGCCGGCAGATCGAAGCTGAGCGTCGGGTCCACCATCAAGGCCACGCGGCGTTGCGCAATCGCGCCGATCTCGGCCAGGGCCATCGCGATCATATCGGCGGCAAAACCAACCGGTTCGGCGTGGAAGTTGCCGCCCGAGACGATCTG
>JANMGI010000340.1:0-5890 GCA_031374565.1 Paracoccaceae bacterium
GTCACTTCGGTCGGACGCCGCCGCTTTTTGCGCACTGTGGTGCAGGCCAAGGGGCTGCACATGCCGGTTCTGTCCTACGAGGAAATCGGCACCGACGCACGGCCCGCCCTGATCGGGCAGGTGCCCGCGTGACCCAGCTGATCGCCGATCTGACCGAGATCCTGGGCCTTGCCCAGGGGATCGCCTGGGCTGCGGCGCTGGCGTTCATCAGGATCGGCGCGGTTGTGGCCCTGATGCCCGGCTTTGGGGATGCTTCCGTGCCGCAGCGGATCAAGCTGGCTTTGGTCGTCGCGCTGACGTTGGTTGTGGCGCCGATCCTGGCCGACCGCCTGCCAGATGGCGGACCCGCACCCGCCTTCACCATGTTGGGGGGTGAGGCTGTCGCGGGCCTTCTTCTGGGCGTCGGGATGCGCCTTTTCCTGACCGCCTTGCAGACCGCCGCCGCGATGATTGCGCAAGCCACCACCTTGTCACAGCTTTTCGCCGGGGCCGCTCCTGAACCGCAACCGGCCATCGGCAACCTCTTCCTCTTCGCCGCGACCGCGCTGGCCATGGCAGCCGGTTTGCACGTCAAGGCGGCCGAGCTGGTGCTTCTGTCCTACGACATCCTGCCAGTGGGCGCGCATCTGTCCGCCGCCTCTGTCGCAGACTGGGGGCTGGCCCTGATCGGGCGCACCTTCTCGCTGGCCTTTGCCCTGGCGGCGCCCTTCACCATTGCCTCGCTGATCTACAACCTTGCCCTTGGTGCGATCAACCGGGCGATGCCCGCGCTTATGGTCTCGATGGTCGGTGCTCCGGCTCTGACACTTGGCGCGCTTGCCCTTATGGCGGTGGCCACTCCAGTCATTCTTGCGGCCTGGCTGGAGGCGTTCTCGGCTCATCTTGCCCAGCCCTTTGCTGTGAAGCCATGAGCGGAGGTGGTGAAGACGAAGCCGACAAGGAACACGCGGCCTCACAGCAAAAGCTGGACCAGGCGCGGAAGGACGGTGATCTGCCCAGGTCCGCCGATCTTCAGACTGCGGCTGCGACTGGCGGTCTGTTGCTGGCGCTGTTCAGCTTCGGGGCCTGGGCGGTGGAGCGAACCGGAACGGCCGGGATGGTCGTGCTGGATCAGGCGGACAGGTTGTCGACGCTTGTTGCCTCTGGCGCAAGCGGCACGGTTGCCGGCCTGATCCTGTCCTTCGCTGGCCCCCCTCTGGCGCTCCTACTGGTGTCCCCGATCCTGGTGATCGGCCTTCTGTTCGCCACCCGCGGCCTGGTCTTTGCGCCAACAAAACTGGCGCCGAAACTGTCCCGCATCTCACTGGTGGCTGCGGCTGGGCAGAAGTTCGGAGTGGAGGGTCTGGTCGAGTTCGGCAAAAGCGCAGTCAAGCTCGTCGTCGTCTCGACGATCCTTTACTACTTCCTCGTTTCCCGGTTCGAGGACATCCTCGCCAGCCTCTACCTGACGCCCGCGATGTCTGCCGCCCTGATGGCGCGGATGACGCTGGAGTTTCTGTTCATCGTTTTCCTGATCCAGCTGTCCCTCGGGGGTGTCGACTACCTTTGGCAGATCTACCGACACGGTCAGCGCCACCGGATGTCGCGCAAGGAGATGATGGACGAATACAAGGAAAGCGAAGGCGACCCGCACCTGAAATCGGCCCGCCGCCAGCGCGCGCAGGAAGTTGCTACGAACCGGATGCTGACCGATGTGGCTTCGGCCAACGTCGTGGTGGTCAACCCGACGCACTATGCCGTCGCGCTGAAATGGGACCGGACGAAGGGTGGCGCGCCGATCTGCGTGGCCAAAGGCGTAGACGAGATCGCGGCCAGAATCCGCGAACGCGCCGCCGAACATGGCGTGCCGATCCACAGCGACCCACCGACCGCTCGGGCGATCCATGCCACGGTCGAGATCGGCCAGGAAATTCCGGCAGAGCAGTATCGCGCCGTCGCAGCAGCGATCCGCTTTGCCGAAGCCATGCGCAAGAGGGCCCGCAAGAGATGACGAAATCCGGCGATATCGGGCGGTTGGCAGGGTTGGCGCAGCTAGTGCTGGACCACCGGCTTGGCCAGCTGCGGGCTTCGGCCGGAGAACTGGAGCGCAGCCGGATGCAACTTGCCTCGGTGAATGCGGCCGCACATCCAGCGGATATTGGCCCGGTCATGGCCGAGAAAGTGGCCCTGGCATATGACTGCTGGGCTGACGTGCGGCGGTCGGAGCTGAACCTGGTGATCGCCCGGCAGACGGTGAACTGGATGGAGGCCCGCAGTGAGGCCCAGACAGCCTTTGGCCGCGTGCAGGCCTTGCAAGGCCTTGCGACGCGGCAGAAGGACAGGCGCTGAAGGGTCAGCTGTCCTGACGTGCGATGTCAGTGATCAGAACATCGCGGACGGCCGTTCCAAGGATCAGGGCCGCGGCTTCCTTCAGGCTGGTGCGCAGTACGATCAGGTTTGATCCGTCAGTGAACGAGCCGGAAAAGCCGCCGGTATTTGCGTGGTCGAAAAGCACCTGCAGGAAGGCGTCGCGCAACTTCGGCTCACGCTTGTAGACGGCTTCAGTGTTGCCCGCTTCCACTTCCAGCGACAGGGAGAGCACCACCATTGCGGCGACCCGGCTGTCTTTGACCACCGGCACGACGAACTGGTTGTTCATCTTGACGTATTCCGGCGCACCCTCTTCGGGTTCGCCCTCATGATCGGCAACTTCGTCTTTGGACGGGGCGTCGCCTTTTGCTTCGCCGTGCGATTCGGTCGTGGCCGGATCACCACCCCCGGTGGCGTGTTCGTCTGCAGCCGGGGCGGGGCGCAGGAAGACCCCTGCGCCGACACCCCCGCCCAACCCCACCAGCGCCAGGATGACTGGAATAAGTTTGCCCATGATCAGAACGGCAGCACGACATCGGCGACCTGCTGGCCGTAGGTCGGCTGCTGGACATCGCTGATCTGCCCGCGCCCGCCGTAGGAAATCCGCGCCCCCGCGATCTTGTCGTAGGTGATCTCGTTCTGTCGCGAGATGTCGGCGGGGCGCACATAACCGGTCACGATCAGCTCGCGCATCTCGAAGTTCACCCGGACCTCCTGCTGGCCCTCGACCTTGAGGACCCCGTTGGGCAGTTCTTCAACCACGGTTGCCGCAATCCGCAGCGTCAGCTTTTCATTGCGCGAGACCGAGCCCTGGCCCTTGAAGGACGACGACGACTTAGTCTCATAGGCCTCAGCCATGCTTGCCCCGTCGGGCAGGGCTTCGTCGATCCGCTGCGGAATGCCCAGAAGGTCCGGCATTCCGGATTTCTGCTGGCCGGTCCGACTGCGTCCGGTGGAATTCGTGATGCTGGCGCTGTCGTCGATTTCGATCACAACGGTCAGGATGTCGCCCCGCCCCGCCGCGCGCCTGTCACCGAAAAGACTGTCGGTCCCGCCGGTCCACAAGGAAGAGCCGTCGCCCGCCGTTTCGGCCGGCACATCTTCCGGCATGGCGGTGGAATACATCGCGTAGTGCTGGTCGGTGCCTTCCAACCCCGTGAACTCGGGCGCGCGGCCCACCTGCTCCAGCTTGCCGCAGCCTGTGACCGCCAGAGCTGCCACCATCGAGACTCGTATCATCATCTTAATCATTCCATCCCACATAAACTGCTCCATCCGGGCCGATCCGACCCGTGACCGTGTTGCGTGAGCCAAGGTTCATCACGCGGACATCGTCACCCACCGACCCCCTGGCCAGCGCCCGGCCTTCCGTGGAAATCGCCAAGCCACCCGAAAGATAGACCAGCGTCACCAACTGGTTGCGGTCGACCAGCGTGGGCGGCCCAAGGTCCCCGGGCCGCACCGGCTTGCCGGCGTAGATCGCGACCCGGGCCTCCAGCCCGACCGCCTGATCGGGATCGGTCAGCGCCCCGGGAAGTTCGGCGCTGACCAGCGTCAGGTCTTCGGCCGCGAGCAGCGTCTTGGCGCGGATCGTCCGCGTCGCGACCAGACTTTCGCCCGATGCCGGGGACGCCAGCGCCAAGAGAAGCAGCACACGCCACATCAGCGCACCTGCGTCGTTGCGGCCAGCATCTGGTCTGCCGCCGTGATCACCTTTGCATTCAGCTCATATCCGCGCTGAGCCTTGATCAGTTCCGTCACCTCGCGCACCGCGTCGACCGTGCTGCTCTCCAGGTAGCCGTGCCGCAGCGTCCCCAGACCCTCCTGCCCTGGCGTGCCAGAAAAGGCCGCACCCGAGGCCGGACTTTCCAGAAACAGGTTCGACCCGATCGCCTCCAGCCCCTTTTCGTTCGGGAAGGATGAAAGAGTCAGTTGACCGATCAGTTCAGGAACGACCCGGTCGGCAAAATCCGCCCACACCTCGCCCGAGGGGCTGATGGTCAACCCTCGGGCGTCGGACGGAATGGTGATCCCTGGTGCCACCGGATAACCGTCCGAGGTGACGATCAGCCCTTCGGCCGACCGCTTCAGCGCCCCGTCGCGGGTATAGCCGGTCTGACCCGTGGGCATCTGCACTTCCAGATAGCCGTTGCCGTCCACCGCCACGTCCAGGTCACCCCCGGTTGCGTCAAGCGAGCCCTGACCGACCACCACTGACACCGCAGCGGGCCGCACGCCAAGGCCGATCTGGATCCCGGTCGGAAGCATCGACCCATCCGCCGCCGAGACGCTGCCGGGCCGGGCCATCTGCTGATAGGTCAGATCGGCAAAGTCGGCGCGCCGGGGGTTGTAGCCTGTGGTCGACATGTTCGCGAGGTTGTTCGAGACCACATCCACCTTCATCTGTTGTGCGGCCATCCCGGTCGCGGCAATCTGCAAAGCTTTCATCGCTGCCTCCTATCGGCCAAGCGTCTGGATCACGCCACGGACGCGCTCGTCCTCGGCATCCAGGAATTTCTGGCCCAGTTCGTATGAGCGCTGGACCTCGATCATCCGGGCGATCTCGGACACCGGCTCGACGTTGCTGTCCTCCAGCATGCCTTGCAGGACCGTGGCCCCTTCTGCCGGCTCCAGCGCGCCACCCTCAAAAAGCGTGCCGGTCTGGTGCTTCAGCGCCAGTGGGTCGGTCGGCTGCCACAGCCCCACTTGCGCAATCGGCTGGCCGTTGGCCGACAGCGTGCCATCGGCCGAAAGGGCCACGCTTTTGACATCCGGGGGCACAAAGATCGGTGCGCCGCCCGCATCCAGCAGTCGGTGTCCGTCGGGTGTCACCAACTCGCCCTCGGCCGAGGGTGTGAAACTGCCGGCACGGGTCAGGCGCTGACCTTGCGGCGTCTCGATCAGGAAGAACCCGTCGCCCTGAATGGCAAAGTCGAAAGTGCCCCCAGTCTGGGCGAGTGTCGATTGGCTCAGGTCCACGTTCCGACCACTGGCATAGGCCATCGACAAGGACGGGTCCTGATCCAGCGCAGCCACGTATTCCGAGAACACCACGCCTTCCCGGCGGAACCCGGTGGTCGAGGCGTTGGCGATGTTGTTTGCAACCACGCCCATTTCGCGCATCAGGCCCGACTGGCGGGCAAGTGTGGTATATCCGGCGGCGTCCATGTCTTAGCCCCCTGCGATCTGCGGGATCAATGTGTCGGTGAAGAACGTCACCAGCGTTGAGGTCATGAAGCTCATCGACAACCAGAACACCCCAAGCATGACGGCTGCCTTCGGGACAAAGGTCAGCGTCATCTCCTGCACCGAGGTCAGCGCCTGAAAGAGGCCAATGACCACGCCCACGACCAGCGCCACGGTCAGCAGGGGCGCCGAGATCACCACGCAGACCCAAAGGGCCTGCCGGGTCATGTCAAAGATCATCGGCTCGGTCATACCACTGCTCATACGGGCATCCTCAGGATTTCCTGGTAGGCCTCGACGACACGGTCCCGCACCGTTGCCACCGTCTCGACCGCCAGCTGCGACGAGGCCAGAG
>JANMGI010000370.1:0-2427 GCA_031374565.1 Paracoccaceae bacterium
GTCGGGGCGTGGTCAAGAGGGAGCATGGAATCGATGCGCGCCACCATGTCGTCCCAGTCCAGAAGAAGGTAGAACGCCACCACCGGCACGACGACGACGAAAAGGACGATTGAAATCACCCCCAGCGCCGAGGTCAGCACCCCCTGCGCCAGCTCTGCCCCGCGGGCCTGAATGGCGGACCCGATCTCGGCCAGGGTCTGGCGGATGGTTGATGTGCTGTCGGCCAGTTCGGGGAACCGCTCCAGAAGGAAGCCTTGCAACCGCTTGGCGATGTCGGGGGCGGCATTGACCAGCGCGGTCAGCTGGTTGACCAGCGTGGGGATGACCGCCAGCACCAGAAGCACGACCAGGAAAAGCGCAAAGAGCGAGATCACCGTCGTTGCGGCGACGCGGCTGAGGCCTGCCCGCTCCAGCCGGTCGGCAATGGGATCCAGAAAATAGGCGATGGCCCCGCCGACAAGGAAGGGCAAGAGAACGTCGCCCAAGGCCCAGATCAGCAGGAAGAACACCGCCGCAGCGATACCCCAGTAACGGACCTGATGGTTGGTCGGCAATGCCATCGCGGGTTCCTTCTTCTGTGCCCCACATATCACCGCACCGGACGCACCGCGCAAGGGGAAGCGCAGGCGAAACCCCGCTGTCATGATTCGCGCAAGATCGGGGTGGTCCGCGCACACGGGACCTGTCGTTCGACGAAAGCACGCGGCCATGGTGATCCCGACGGGCCTCTCCCTTGCCGGCGGTGCGACACCGATGCAGGGGGCTGCCGATCAGGCTTTGGTTGCATCCGGCGGCTGGTCTGCTTTCATCACGGCGGACGACGGCGAATCCTCTGACCGGACCAAAAGCCTTCGACCGACTGCTGAAAGGGTGCACGACGTGGCTGCCAATCTCATGTTGTTCCTGGCCGCCCTGCCTGTGGTCGGGGTTTTTGTCGAAAGCCCCGCCTTGCGCCGCTATCTGGTCAAGCCGACGATCCGGGGCAACCGGCACCCATGACCGCCAGCCTCAAGCTTGTGACTGCCGGACGACGCCAGACCGTGGCGCTTTCGGTCTTTCTTGTGATTCAGACGCTTGGCACGATCTTCTTCGTGGGCGATGTGATCGCAGACCTCAGCGCAGACCCGATGTCCGGGCCGCTGATCGTCGAGGTCGTGGTCACGATGGCGCTGGTGCTTGGCATCGTCTTCGGCGCTTTCGCGCTGCGTCGCACAGTCAAGCTTCTGCGCGCCCAGGACCAGGCCCTTCAGGTCGCGCGGGGCGCGCTGTCCGATGTCATCGAGACGCAGTTCAAGGCCTGGGCGCTGACCCCGGCCGAGCGTGACGTGGGCCTTCTGGCGCTGAAGGGCCTCGACGTGGCCGAAATCGCGCAGCTGCGGGGGGCTGCGCAGGGGACGGTGCGCGCCCAGCTGACCCGCATCTATTCCAAGGCTGGCGTGTCTGGCCGCGCCCAGTTCGCCGCGTTCTTCGTGGAAGACCTGCTTGGCCAGGGTGTCAGCGCCTGAAGCCGGGTGACAAACCTGCTGAACCTCTCACGCCCGCAGGCTGAACCCGCGCGCCAGGTGGTTCCGCACGAACCAGATCATCGCCATCCCCGGCACCAGCGACAGGCAGGTCATCGCCATCACCCTCCCGATGTCGGTCTGGAAGCTGAACATTGCCTGGATCGCCATGGTGATCGGCTTGCCCCCCGTCACGGTCAGAATGCGGGCGAAGACCACCTCGACCCAGCTGAAGATGAAACAGAAGAACGCCGCGACCCCGATGCCCGGCGCAATCTGCGGGATCAGGTGGCGAAAGAAGAATGACGGGCCAGTGTGGCCGTCCAGATAAGCCGTCTCGTCGAATTCGGGCGGCACGGCGCGGATGAAGCTTTCCAAGACCCAGATCGCGACGGGCAGGTTGAACAGACAATGCACCAACGCGATGCCGATGGGGGAATTCACCAGGTTGAACTGGCTGAAAAGGATGAAGATCGGCAGCGACAGAACCACCGGCGGCGTCACCCGGAAGACCAGGATCGCCAGCAGGAAGTGCCGGTCCCCGGTAAAGCGATACCGCGCCAGCGCATAGGCCGCGGGCAACCCCAGGGCGATGCACAGCACCACGTTCAGCGTCACATAGACCAGCGAATTCATCATCGCCGCCCGCAGCTCGGGGTCGGCAAGGACGCCGCGGTAGTTCATCAGCCCGATGGTCCCCTGCGCAGGCGTCGGCAAAGTGGCTGTGAAGCTGAGGAGGATCGCCTGCGCCAGCGGCAGCAGGATGAACACCGCCAAAGCAAGAATGCCCAGATGCCTCATGCTTCCCGCTCCCGCGTGGCGGCGACAAAGGACCAGACCACGGCCAGCACGATCAGGAAGTACAGCGTCGCCCGGGCGGCCGCCTGACCGTAGGAAAAGCCCTTGATCTCCTCGCCCAGCTCCA
>JANMGI010000457.1:0-3259 GCA_031374565.1 Paracoccaceae bacterium
GCCCTTGAATTCTTCGAAGATCACCTCGTCCATCCGACTGCCGGTGTCGATCAGCGCGGTCGCGATGATGGTCAGCGATCCGCCTTCTTCAATGTTTCGGGCCGCGCCGAAAAACCGCTTCGGACGCTGCAACGCGTTGGCGTCCACACCGCCGGTCAGCACCTTACCGGATGACGGGACCACCGTGTTGAAGGCCCGGCCCAGGCGGGTGATGCTGTCCAGCAAGATCACCACATCACGCTTGTGTTCCACCAGGCGCTTGGCCTTTTCGATCACCATTTCCGCCACCGCGACGTGCCGCGTTGCCGGTTCGTCGAAAGTCGAGGCGACAACCTCACCCTTCACCGTGCGCTGCATGTCAGTGACTTCCTCGGGCCGTTCGTCGATCAGAAGGACGATCAGATAGCACTCGGGATGGTTGGTCGCGATAGAGTTGGCGATGTTCTGCAACAGAACTGTTTTGCCGGTCCGCGGCGGGGCCACGATCAGCCCGCGCTGGCCTTTTCCAAGCGGAGCAACAAGGTCGATGATCCGGGCCGAGCGGTCCTTGATCGTCGGGTCCTCGACCTCCATCTTGAAGCGCTCATCGGGATACAGCGGCGTCAGGTTGTCGAAGTGAACCTTGTGCTTGGCCTTTTCCGGGTCGTCGAAGTTGATCAGCGTAACCTTGGTCATGCTGAAATACTTCTCGCTGTCCTTCGGGGCCTGCATCAGGCCTTCGATGGTATCACCCGTGCGCAAGCTGAACTGACGCAGAATCTCGGGGCCGACGTAGATGTCATCCGGGCCAGGCAGGTAGTTGGCGGAAGGCGAGCGCAGGAAGCCGAACCCGTCCTGAAGCACTTCCAGCACACCGTCGCCGCCAATCTCCCAGCCTTCCTCGGCATGTTCCTTCAGCAGCGAGAACATCATCTCGCCTTTGCGCATCGAAGGGGCGTTCTCGATCTCCCACTCCTCGGCCATGGCCAGAAGATCAGCGGGGGTCTTGGCCTTAAGTTCAGCGAGATTCAAACGTTCGACAGTCATGGAATACCTTTGGACGGACCAGCCCTGAAAAGGGCGGGTCTTAGGAAGTTTGGGACGGGAAGTGCGATGGACCGGACGGCCCTGCAAAACCGCACCTAATGGCGGGCGGCGAAAAAGTCAACCGCAAGCAATCGGGCGCGTCAGAACCTGGTGATCACGGCAAAGACAATGACCAGCATCAGGATGGTCGGAACCTCGTTCATCAGCCGATAGGTCCGCCCGTTGCGAGTGTTGGTCCCCGCCATGAACTCCTTGCGACGCACACCAAGCCAGTGATGAAACCAGGTCATCGCCAGCACGCTTGCGGCCTTAACCCAGGACCAGGGCGCAGACCAGTCCACCACCCCCGGTGTTGCGACCAGCGCAAGCCCGAAGACCCAGGTTGCCACCATCGCCGGGTTCATGATCCCGCGCAGCAGCCGCCGCTCCATCGTCTGGAACATCGCGTCGGTGGGCGACCCGGCCTCAACCTGCTCGACGTGGTAGACGAACAGCCGCGGCATGTAGAAGATCCCCGCCATCCACGAGATCACCGACACCACATGCAGCGACTTGGTCACCAGATACCAGTCGGCCAGAAAACCCGTGATCGTCTCCAGCATCTTGTCCACCAAAAACCCGTTGCCCTTCCTTCTATAAAGAAAGACTGAAAGAAGGAATGTTGATGATGTAGGGCCTGTGCAGAACGGGATTACCCCGGCCACCCCCAGACCCATCCACAGGGGGTTCGGTGTGGACAAGGTCGGGATAAGACCGAGCACATAACAGGAAATCAGAAAATATCATTCATTTACAATATTTTGACAATCTCTCTGCTGCCAAACCGTCCACAACGCCCCGTCCCCACAACTCCAGCACAACCCTTTCTCCCGTCCCGCGTGACAAGTCCCTGCACAGCGGGATATGTCTGGCCGAAGGCCCGCCAACCGGGCCAACCACCCACAGCCCCCCGTCACACCGGCAGTTCTCCCCCGTCAGAGCCCCCGGAACAAACCGCGGATCTCCACAGCCCTCATGATCCGTGCCTCCACCTCTCCCACCCGTCTTGCCATGCTTCGCGCCGCGGGCCTTGAGCCCACCCCCATCGCACCCCGCGTCGATGAGGCCACCATCCGTGACGCCCTCACCGCCGAAGGTGCCAGCCCCCGCGACATCGCCGATGCCCTGGCCGAAATGAAAGCCCGCAAGGTCGCCGAGAAGCACCCGACCGACCTCGTCCTTGGCTGCGATCAGGTCCTTGCCCTCGACCACAAAACCTTCGCCAAACCGGAAACCCCCGACGATGCGCGCGCCCAGCTTCGTCAGCTTCGGGGCAAAACCCACAAGCTTCTCTCCGCCCTCGTGGTCTATGAGAACGCCGAACCGGTCTGGCGCATCATCGGCGAAGCCCGCCTGACCATGCACCCCATCTCCGACGCCTACCTGAACGCCTACGTCACAAGAAACTGGGACAGCATCCGCCACTCCGTCGGCTGCTACAAAGTGGAGGAGGAAGGCGTCCGCCTGTTCTCGGCCATCTCCGGCGACCACTTTACCATTCTCGGCCTACCGCTTCTGCCGCTGTTGGCATGGCTCGGCAACCGGGGCATGATCGCCACATGACCGACCACCCCCGCATCCCGCTTGCCGCCGTCCTGGGCCATCCCGTCGCCCACAGCCGCAGCCCCGCGCTGCACGGCTACTGGCTGAAACGCTACGGGATCAAAGGCTACTATATCCCCATCGACATCGCGCCTCTCGACCTTCCTCGCCTGTTGCGCACCATGCCAGAGCTTGGCTTCGTCGGCTGCAACGTCACCATCCCGCACAAGGAAGCCATCCTTCAGATCGCCGACGTCGTAACCGACCGGGCCGCCCTGATCGGTGCCGCCAATACGATCATTTTCCGCAAGGATGGCAAGATCCACGCCGACAACACCGACGGGTCCGGGTTCATCGCGAACCTCCGCCAGAACGCCCCTGACTGGAAACCTGCCACCGGCCCCGCCGTTGTTCTTGGGGCCGGGGGGGCTGCCCGCGCCGTCATCGCCGCGCTGATCGAGGTTGGCGTCCCAGAAATCCGCCTTGCCAACCGCACGCGCGCCCGTGCCGACGCCATCCGCCACGACTTCGGCGCCAAGATCCATGTCCACGACTGGACTCAAGCCCCGAACCTGATGGACGATGCCGTCACCGTCATCAACACCACCTCGCTAGGCATGACCGGCAAGCAAGAGTTTCACGTCCCCCTCCA
>JANMGI010000459.1:0-2151 GCA_031374565.1 Paracoccaceae bacterium
CGCATTCATCAGGCCCGGCACAGCGCGCAAGGTCTCCAGCCTCTTGGCGAGAGTGGCGGGGTCGATCCGCCCCTTGTCCTGCGCCGCCTTCAGGGCCAGCAGGGCCAGCACGGTCAGCTGGCAGGTGAAGGCCTTGGTCGAGGCGACGCCAACCTCAACCCCCGCCAGAATCGGCAGGGCAAGGTCGGATTCGCGCGCGATGGACGAGGTGGGCACGTTGATCACCGAAATGACCTTGGCGACTTTCTCCTTGACGTGCCGCAGGGCCGCCAAAGTATCCGCTGTTTCACCCGACTGGCTGACGAAGATCGCCATGGATGCAGGCGACAGGACCGGATCGCGGTAGCGGAACTCGGACGCGATGTCGATGTCGGCGGGCAGACCTGCGATCTGCTCGAACCAGTATTTCGCGACGTGGCAAGCGTAGGAGGCGGTGCCGCAGGCCACCAGCGTGACACGGTCGATGTTTGTGAAATCAAGGGCTTCTGGAAGCTGAAGCGTGCCGTCAGCCGAGGTGTAATGCTTCAGGGCATCGGCGATGACCACCGGCTGCTCGGCGATTTCCTTGGCCATGAAATGCTTGTAGCCGGCCTTTTCGATCCGGGTCGCGTCCAGCTGGATGCGCGTTTCGGCCCGGTTGGCTCGGTGGTTCTGTGCATCGAAAATCTCGGCCCCGGCGCGGGTGATGATCGCCCAGTCACCTTCTTCCAGATAGGTCACCCGGTCGGTCATCGGGGCCAGCGCGATTGCATCGCTGCCCACGAACATCTCGCCGTCGCCCCAGCCGATGGCAAGGGGGGAGCCCTTTCGGGCGGCGATCATCAGGTCATCCTGTCCGTCGAACAGAAAGCAAAGCGCGAAGGCGCCGTGGAGGCGGGCAAGGGTGTCCTTGGCCGCCTCAATCGGTGCTGCACCGCGATCCATCGCGCGGTTGACGAGAAGGACGATGGTTTCGGTGTCCGTCTCGGATTCCTGGGTGTAGCCGTCGGCGGCAAGCTCGGCGCGCAACTCGCGGAAGTTTTCGATGATGCCATTGTGCACGACCGCAACGCCGCCCGCGCGATGCGGGTGGGCGTTCGTCACCGTTGCAGCCCCATGCGTGGCCCAGCGAGTGTGTCCGATTCCGGCCTTTCCGGCCAAGGGGTTGTGGACCAGAAGGTCAGAGAGATTGACCAGCTTGCCAACCGCGCGACGGCGATCAAGCTTGCCGTCATTGACCGTGGCAATGCCCGCACTGTCATAGCCACGATATTCCAATCGCTTCAGCGCCTCAACCAGAAGCGGTGCCGCCTCATGATTCCCCAGAACCCCTACAATACCGCACATTTCTAAAGCCCTTTCGCCTTCGCAGCCTTAATTGCTTTCAACTTTTCGAA
The DNA here is from genome assembly GCA_031374565.1 of Paracoccaceae bacterium. GTDB lineage: Bacteria > Pseudomonadota > Alphaproteobacteria > Rhodobacterales > Rhodobacteraceae > Tabrizicola. The sequence goes on from JANMGI010000459.1 coordinate 1,377, forward strand.
CATTCTGGTCGCGAGGCCCGGTTTCGTGACCTGCCGCGCCCGACCGATGGCGACGGCCTCGGCGGGGACATCCTCGGTGATGACCGACCCGGAAGCGGTCAGCGCCCCGTCGCCCACCGTGACAGGGGCCACCAGCATGGTGTCTGACCCGATGAAGACACGCTTGCCGATGGTGGTGCGGTGCTTCATCACGCCGTCGTAGTTGCAGGTGATGGTGCCCGCGCCGATGTTGGTGAACTCACCCACCGTGGCGTCGCCGATAAAGGTCAGGTGGCCGACTTTTACGCCTTCATCCAGGATGGCGTTCTTGATTTCCACGAAGTTGCCGACATGGACATCCTCGGCCAGCTCCGTGCCGGGACGCAGTCGGGCGAAGGGGCCGACGGTTGCCCCCCGGCTGATGTGGCAGCCTTCGAGGTGGCAGAAGCCCTTGATCTCGGCCCCGGATTCGATGGTCACTCCCGGGCCGAACAGCACATTCGGGCCGATGATCGCATCACGGCCGATATGGGTATCAAGCGCGAAGAACACGGTTTCGGGCGCGGTCAGGGTGACGCCGTTTTCCAGCGCCTCGGCGCGGGCGCGGGACTGAAAGGCGGCCTCGGCCTCGGCCAGTTGGGCGCGGGTGTTGACGCCCAGCGTTTCAGCCTCATCGCAGAGGACAACCCCTGCGGACAGGCCCCGCTTGCGGGCAAGCTCGACGATGTCGGTCAAGTAGTATTCCTTGGCGGCGTTTTCGTTCTTCACCTCGGCAATGAGGGAGAAGAGGGTCCGC
>JANMGI010000462.1:0-2461 GCA_031374565.1 Paracoccaceae bacterium
TTCTCGAACATAAAGAAGCGCCGGGCCATGCGGGTTTCGTCATACAGCCGGGCCAGCGCAACACCGTCGGGGTCGGGCTGCGTGCGGGTGTCGGTCAGGCCATAGAACGAAAAGCGGATGTGGCCATAGATCGCCCTTGTCTCAAACACTCGACACCTCTCCCCTCGGTTTCTGGCGGTCAAGAGGACCAGAGTTGCACGGCAAGTCAAGCCGATCCCCGCTGGCCTATGGCCTTGCGTCCAGCGATGAAACCGGCTGATGTGCGCAAGCGCACAGATCAGCCGAGGGACGGGATGGAAAACTGGGATGAAATCCGCACGGCGTTCCAGGTGGCGCGGCTGGGCACGGTTTCGGGTGCGGCCGAGGTTCTGGGCGTGCACCATGCGACGGTGATCCGGCATATCGACGCGCTGGAGCGGCGGCTGGGGGTGAAGCTGTTCCAGCGCCACGCCCGGGGCTACACCGCGACAGAGTCGGGGCGTGACCTGTTGTCGGTGGCGCAGACCACGGAAGAGCAGTTCGCCCATCTGGTCAGCCGGATCAAGGGTCAGGGCGAGACGGTATCGGGTGAGCTGGTGGTGACGTCCATCGCGGGCATCTCGGACCTGCTGACCCCGGTCATGGTCGGCTTTCAGGAGAAATGGCCCGAGGTGCAGGTGCGGTTCCTGACCGACATGCGGGTCTTCCGGCTGGACTATGGCGAGGCCCATGTCGCGCTGCGGGCAGGGTCGGGGCCGGAAGAGCCTGACAATGTGGTGCAGCCTCTGGTTCGGATGAAAGCAGGGCTTTACGCGTCGAAGTCCTACATCGCGCGGCACGGCAAGCCCGCGTCCGAAGCGGATTTCACCGGGCACCGGTTTGTCTGCACCGATGCTGACATCACGCGCGCGCCCTTTCATCGCTGGCTGCGGGCGACCGTGCAGCCAGACCAGATTGCCTATGCCGCGACCGAGCCAACGGCCTTGGAAGAGGGTGTGCGTCAGGGGGCGGGGATTGGCTTCATGATGAGCTTCCGGGCTTCGCAGGACCCCAACCTCGTCGAGATCCTGCCGCCGCGCCCGGAATGGGAATCGCCGTTGCGGATCGTCACCCATGTCGACCTGCACCGGACGCGGAAAGTGCAGGCCTTCCTGACGCATCTGAAGGATGCCGCGAAGGAGTGGAAATTCTGCTCGTGACGCTGTCGGGTCTGTCGCAACCGGCGCGTGGGCATCTGGCGATGCTGGCGTTTTCGGCGCTGGTGGCAGGGTCGTTCTCACTTGGGGTGCTGGCAGCGCCGCACATCGACCCCGGTGCGTTGTCGGTGGTGCGTTTCATGCTGGCGGGGGTGCTGGTGGGTGTGGCGGCGGTCGCGACGACGGGCATTCCAAGGACGGCTTTCGTGGCACCGTGGCGCTATGTGGTGCTGGGCGGGCTTCTGGGCGCTTATTTCGTGCTGATGTTCGAGGGTCTGAAGACGGCACCTCCGGTTTCAGCGGCGGCGGTCTTCACGCTGACCCCGGTGATGGCGGCGGGGTTCGGCTGGCTGTTCCTGCGCCAGAGGCTGACGGGCCGGATGGCGCTGGCGCTGGCGATCGGCGGTCTGGGGGCGCTGTGGGTGATCTTCCGGGCCGATCTGCAAGCGCTGAAGACGCTGGAGATTGGCCGGGGCGAGGTGATCTATTTCTTCGGCTGCATCGCTCATGCGGCCTATGCGCCGTTGGTGCGCAAGCTGAACCGGGGCGAGCCTGCGGTGGTCCTCACCTTCGGGATGATGGTGGCGGGCACGGTGCTGCTGGCGATCTATGCCTGGCCGGCAGTGCTGGCGACTGACTGGGCGGCGCTGCCGGGGATTGTCTGGGTCACGCTGGTCTATGTGGCGGTCGCGGCAAGTGCGATGACGTTTGTGCTGCTGCAATACGCCAGCCTGCGGCTGCCTGCGGCCAAGGTGATGGCCTACACCTATCTGGTCCCAAGCTGGGTGATCCTGTGGGAAATCGTCCTGCATGGGGCCGTTCCGCCCGGACTGGTGCTGGTCGGGGTTGCCATGACGGTGCTGGCGCTGGGGCTTTTGCTGAAGGAATAGGCGTCAGGAGCGGAAAGCGGCAAGTCCATCGGTCAGGAAACGGTCGGCCAGGTCGAGCGTGCCGGTCGTGTAGGCCGGGCCGCCCAGCGCCTGCGCGGTATCGCTGTCGGCGCGGCTGGCAAGCCAGGCGGTCAGCAGCACGCGACGCAGGAAGATCAGCGCTGGGATCATCGCCCGGTCTTCGGCGCGCAAAGGTGCGACGTGGGTGTAGCCGTCGCACCAGTGGGCGATCAGGTCGGGCAGGCGGGGATCGGTCTCGATGAAGGACAGGGCCGAGGCAAGGTCGTAAGCCCACCAGCCAAAGCCGCAGTCATCGAAGTCGATGGCTGTCAGGGTGTCGCCATTGACCATCAGGTTTGCGAGGCGCAAGTCGGCGTGGATCAGGCCGAAGGTGTC
>JANMGI010000515.1:0-1712 GCA_031374565.1 Paracoccaceae bacterium
GTGGACCGGGCCACGCGCCAGCATGACGGACCGGCCTACCGCGCGCTGAACCCCACGGGGCTGATCCCGACGCTGGAAACGCCGGTCGGCCCGATCTCGGAGACCGGGGCGATCCTGCTTTGGCTGGCCGACACCCACCGCCTTGGCCCCGGCCCTGCCGATCCGGACCGGCCCGTGTTCCTGAAATGGTTGTTCTTTCTGTCGAACACCGCCCATGCTGACTTGCGCCAGATATTCTATCCGCACCAGTATGCCCCCGCCGACGCCCACGCCGGGCATTACGAGATCATGTCAAACCGGATGCAGCAGCACTTTGCCGCGCTTGATACCGCCGCCGACCGGCACCCCAAGCTTTTCGCCGCCGCACAGCCGTTGGGGGTCTACGCGATCACCCTGACCCGCTGGGCAGCACTTTACCCGGTGAACGCCCCACGCTGGATGGACCTTTCCGCGTTTCCGGCGCTTATGGCTCTGGCCGCAGCACAAGAGGCGCGGGTTGAAACCCCGGTCATTGCCCGAGCCGAAGGGCTGGGCGCGCATCCCTTCACCCGGCCCGAACAGCCAAACCCACCAGAAGGATCGGTCCTGTGACCCTGACCCTGCACCACGCCCCCGATTTCGCGTCGACCATCGTCCGTTTCGCGCTGGAGGAGCTGGAACTGCCCCACACGCTGGCCATCGCCGACATCGACGGCGGGGCGCTGGCCAGTGCGGAATATCGCCGGGTGAACCCCGTGGGGCTGATCCCGGCGTTGGAGACCGACGACGGCCCGATGTTCGAGACCGGGGCAATCCTTTTGTGGCTGGTTGACAGGACCGGTCGCCTGGGACCTGGGCCGGACGAACCGGGCCGGGGGGCGTTCCTGTCCTGGCTGTTCTTCACCTCGAACGCGCTGCATCAGGCGGCGCTGGCGATGTTCTATCCGCATCGTCCGGCGGGCGAAGCCAACACCGACGCTGCTCGTATTGCTGCACAGGACCAGATCACCGCCCGGCTAGGCCTGATCGAAGAGATGATCGCCACGCAATCGCCGCGCTGGCTGTCGGCAGAGCATCCCGGTGTGCTGGGCTATTACATCGGCGTTCTGGTGCGCTGGCTGATCATGCTGCCGCCCGCGCCCTACGGCATCGACCTTGCCGGTTTTCCGCATCTGCACGCCGTTCTTGCCGCCCATGAGGCCCGCCCTGCCGCCCTGCGCGTTGCGGCCTCTGACGGCCTTGGCCCCACCCCTTTCACCGATCCGAGGCTCTGATGTTCCTTTCCGTCTTCGACATGTTCAAGGTCGGCATCGGCCCCTCCTCCAGTCACACCATGGGCCCGATGGTCGCCGCCGCGCGCTTCCTTGACATGCTGCGTGCCTCGCCTTTCCACTTCCACGGGTTGCGCGCCTCGCTGCATGGCTCGCTGGCGTTCACCGGGGTCGGCCATGCCACGGACCGGGCGACGATCCTCGGGCTGGCCGGGTTCGTGCCCGAAACCTATGACGCGGAAAAGGCCGATGCGGCGCTGGCCCGGATCAAGGACAGCCATGTCATCGACGCGCCCGGCATCGGGCCTCTGGTCTTTAATCCCGCAGGCGACCTTCTGTTCGACTACGGCCCCGCCCTGCCCGGCCACGCCAACGGGATGATCCTGAAAGCCACCGACGCCCAGGGCGACGTGATCCTGACCGAGACCTATTATTCCATCGGGGGCGGGTTTGTCCTGACCG
>JANMGI010000521.1:0-2106 GCA_031374565.1 Paracoccaceae bacterium
GTTCTGGCGGCCATGGCCCGATCCCCCGGAAACGAGGTCGCGTCGGGCAAGTTCGACAGCCCGGAATCTTCGGCGGCCCTGGCGGTGAACGCCTTCGGCTGGTTTCTGGAGCGGCCCCGGTCGATGCTGCCCCTGCCCGGCGTGCCGATGGGACTGCCGGTTGCGCTGGAGATCGAGGCTGAGCTGCGTTTCCCTTGGTCGGGCGGGCGGCACCCCTGGCTGGACGTGGCGATCACCACGGCGAACACCCTCGTCGGGGTCGAATCCAAGCGGTACGAGCCGTTCCGTCCGGGCAAGGCCACCACCTTCTCCGAGGCGTATGACAGCCGCGACTGGGGCAAGGGAATGGCGCGCTACACCGCGATGCGGCTTGCACTGACCGAGGGGCGGCAAACCTACCGTTGCCTGGATGCGGCACAGCTGGTGAAGCACGCCTACGCTTTGCGGACCCAAGGCGTGAAGCGCGGCCTTGGCGCGGTCCTGGTCTACCTTCACGCCGCCCCGGCGACCTGGGCCAGCGGCAAGCCCGTCTCGCCCGAGGCCATCGCCCGGCATAGGGCCGAGATCGCCGATTTCGCCCGTGCGGTGAAGGGTGACGATGTGACGTTCGTTCCCTTGCGCTGGGCCGATCTTCTGGCCGACTGGGCCAGGATGCCCGCGCTGTCCGCCCATGCCGCGACGATCCGGGACCGGTTCGGCACGCTTTAGACCCCGGAGACACGAGTAAACAAACGGTAAACGTCCGCAGTCAAGCCGCTGAAATTGATGTAATATCCCGAAATGTCCACCGTGGACACTTCGGGCGTTTTCTCACTCGCCGTGGTAGGAGACGGTCTTCACATCCTCACCCGGAGCGGTCTTCTGCCGCCGGATGATCAGCCGGTTGAGGGCGTTGATGTAGGCGCGGGTGCTGGCGACAATCGTGTCGGTATCGGCCGACGACCCGGTCACGATCCGCCCGTCCTCCTCCAGCCGGACCGAGACCGTCGCCTGAGCATCCGTCCCCTCGGTCACCGCGTTGACCTGATAAACCTGCAGCCGCGCCTTGTGGGGGAACAGCATCTTCACGCACATGAAGGCCGCATCCACCGGCCCGTCGCCGGTGGCGTCGATGTGGTGGTCCACGCCGTCGATGGTCAGGATCATGTCGGCCTCTTGCGGCCCCTCGGTCCCGCAGATCACTCGCAGCTTCTTCAGCTGCAGGAATTCGTAGGCGTCGTTGGTCTGCTCATCGCTGACGAGGGCAATCAAGTCGTCGTCGTAGACTTCCTTCTTGCGGTCGGCGAGGGCCTTGAAGCGGACGAAGACGTCGTTCAGCTGGTTGTCGGCAAGGTCTACGCCCAGCTCCTTCAGCTTGGCCCGCAACGCCGCCCGGCCGGAGTGTTTGCCCAAGGGCAGCGAGGTGCCGGACAGGCCGACATCTTCCGGGCGCATCACCTCGAACGTCTCGCGGTTCTTCAGCATCCCGTCCTGGTGGATGCCGGACTCGTGCGCGAAGGCGTTCTTGCCGACGATGGCCTTGTTGAACTGGACCGCGAAGCCCGAGACGGTCGCCACCCGGCGGGAGAGGCCCATGATCTTGGTGGTGTCGATGCCGGTCCGGAACGGCAGGATGTCGTTGCGGACCTTCATCGCCATCACGACCTCTTCCAACGCCGTGTTGCCCGCCCGTTCCCCCAGGCCGTTGATCGTGCATTCGATCTGCCGCGCCCCGGCCTCGACCGCCGCCAGCGAGTTCGCGGTCGCCATGCCGAGGTCGTTGTGGCAGTGCGTGGCGAAGATGACGGTGTCGGCGCCGGGGACGCGTTCCAGCAGCATGCGGATGATCTTCGCCGACTCCATCGGGTAGGTGTAGCCGACGGTGTCGGGGATGTTGATCGTCGTCGCCCCGGCCTTGATCGCGATTTCCACGACGCGGCAGAGGTAGTCGTGCTCGGTCCGGGTCGCGTCCATCGGGGACCACTGGACGTTGTCGCAGAGGTTGCGGGCGTGGGTGACGGTCTCGTGGATCCTCTCGGCCATCTGGTCCATGTCGAGGTTCGGGATCGCGCGGTGGAGGGGGGAGGTGCCGATGAAGGTGTGGATCCTCGGGCTGCGGGCGTGCTT
>JANMGI010000536.1:0-12172 GCA_031374565.1 Paracoccaceae bacterium
GCGCCGGGTTGCCCTGGCGCGGTTTGGTCATTTTTGCAGCACAGGTCAGTCGCGGCCGAGGTCGGCCCCGTCTTGCGCTGCGCCCATTTCGTCGAAGAGCTCGGCGATTTCGAACTCAGCTTCTGCTTCCGCTTCGGCGGCCAGTTCGGCAATCGACTTGCCCGAGGCTTGCAGCGCAGCTTCTTCCACCGAACGGGCGACGTTCAGCTTGATCTTCACGGCGACTTCCGGGTGCAGCTGCACCGAGACCGTGTGGATCCCGAGGTCCTTGATCGGCTTGTCGAGCACGATCTGGCCACGGTTCACGGTAAAGCCCGCTTCGGTTGACACGTCAGCGACATCGCGCGGGGTGACCGAGCCGTAAAGCGCACCGGCATCAGACGCCGAGCGGATCACGATGAAGGTCTGGCCGTCCAGCTTGGCGCCGACAGATTCGGCTTCCTTGCGGGTTTCCAGGTTGGTGGCCTCAAGCTGGGCTTTCTTCACTTCGAACGACTTGATGTTGTTGTCGTTCGCGCGCAGCGCCTTGCCCTGGGGAAGCAGGAAGTTGCGGGCGTAGCCGTCCTTGACGTTGACGACTTCGCCCATCTGGCCAAGCTTGGCCACGCGTTCCAGAAGGATCACTTGCATGTCATGTGCTCCTTATTTCACGGCATAGGGCAAGAGGGCCAGGAAGCGGGCGCGCTTGATGGCCTGGGCCAGTTCACGCTGCTTCTTCGCCGACACTGCGGTGATGCGGGACGGAACGATCTTGCCACGCTCGGAAATGTAGCGCTGCAGAAGACGCGTGTCCTTGTAGTCGATTGCCGGAGCATTGTCGCCCGAGAAGGGGCAAACCTTGCGGCGGCGGAAAAACGGTTTGTTCGCCATGATATATGTCCTTTCTCAGATCAACGACGCGGAGCGCCAAACGACGGGCGCTCGCCACGGTCCGGGCGGTCGCCACGGTCGCCGCCAAAGCTGGGGCGTTCACGGCGTTCGCCGCCGAACCCACCACGGTCGCCACGCTCTTCGCGCTCATCGCGCTTTTGCATCTGGACCGACACGCCTTCGGTGTGCTTGTCGACCTTGATGGTCAGGACGCGCATCACGTCGTCATGCAGGCGCATCAGGCGTTCCATTTCCTGAACGGCAGCGGCAGGCGCGTCCGACTTCAGGAAGGCGTAGTGGCCCTTGCGGTTCTTGTTGATCTTGTAGGCCATCGTCTTGACGCCCCAGTACTCGTTCTCGACGACTTTGCCGCCGTTGTCCGAGAGGACGGTCGAGAAGTGTTCGATAAGGCCTTCGGCTTGCGTGTTGGACAGGTCCTGGCGCGCAATGAAGACATGCTCGTAAAGAGGCATGCTGGCTTCCTTCGTTTCAGGGCGGCTTCATAGGACGGGCAAAACCCTTTCCGCAGCCCGTCCACGAGAGGCATCGCCGGTTCATGGATAAGCGGAAAGGTTGCGGCCTTATACAGTTTGCCGGTTCGGGCGCAAGGGCTAACGGGCCGAAGCGGGCAGGCCGAACACCCGGTCGAAGCCCCAGGTGAAGAGGTAGGTGTAGATGATGAAAAGCGCGATCAGACCGGCCTCGTAGACCAGAGCCTCCAGGTAGCCGACCCCCAGCCACCAGGCCATCACCGGGATGCAGATCAGCACCAGCCCTCCTTCGAACAGCAGGGCGTGAGCGGTCCGGCGTTTCAACGACCGACCCCTGATTGGCTGACGCGCCTCCCAGGCCTCAAACCCGGTGTTGAAGACGAAGGACCAGCTTAGCGCGATGGTGGCCGTCAACGCTGAGAGGGCCAGCGATGACCCGGCATCAGCGTCCGACATCAGCATCAGCGCGACCGAGGCGAGAAGGGTCCCCAAGGTCTCGAAGCTGACGGCGTAGATGATCTTGCGGCGGGCGGGCGACATCGGATCAGGCAGGGTCCTTCGGGCGGCGCAACGCGCGCACCTCGCGGACGAAAGTATAGTCGTGGTAGCCAAGCCGCGCCGCAGGGGCGTAGCGCGCGGGGTCCAGCCGCCCGTCCACCAGACAGTCATCGCGGATGTGAATGCCGACGACCTCGCCGATCAGCAGCTTTTCCGGGCCCAGAAGGTCAACCAGCTTTACCACCCTGCATTCCAGAGTTGCGGGGGCATCGGCCACGCGCGGGCAGTTGATGGCCGTGCAATCCGCCTTTGCCACCCCGGCGGCCACGAATTCATCGGTCCCGCGCGGGTACCGGGCCGAGGTCGCGTTCATCGCCTCCAGCGCGGCCTCGGCCACGATGTTCACCGCGAAAACCCCGCTTTCCACCGCATTGATCATGCTGTCGCGGTAGTCGCCCGAGAACATCACTTGCGGCGGGGTGTAGCCGACGGCGTTGAAGAAGGAATAAGGGGCAAGATTGTCACCCGTGCTTGACCGTGTGGAAATCCAGCCGATGGGCCGGGGCGAGACGATGGCCGAGAACGGGCTGTGCGGCAGCCCATGGCCCTCGGCAGGACGGTAGAACATGGTGGACCCTGTTTCACAAATTGATCGTGAACCTGCGCCATGTTACGGCGCGTTTCCAGCGGATTCGGGTGCCGCGTCGACCAGGTCACATTTGTGGAGACATAGGGCGCGTGTACCGGCTTGAGGAAGAGACGGAAGAGGACTGGTGGGAAGTCGAGGCCCTCTATGATCTCTGCTTTGCACCGGGCCGGACAGCGCTGTCCTCTTACCGCCTGCGCGACGGGGTGCCCACGGTCGCCCCCCTGTGCCTGACCTTGCGCGACGACGACAACGCCCTTGCCGCCGTTATTCGTTACTGGCCTGCGCTGATCGGGGAGGAGGATGTGCTTCTGCTCGGACCCATCGCCGTCCACCCGACCCATCAGGGCGAGGGACTGGGCGCGCTTTTGATCAACGAAAGCCTTGCTGAAGCCCGGAGACTGGGCTGGGAGCGGGCGATGCTGGTCGGCGACGCACCCTATTACGCAAGATTCGGCTTCAAGAAGCTGGAGGGGGTAGAGATGCCACCGCCGACGAACCCAGATCGCATTCTTGGTCTGGATCTGAAGGCCGGGGCCTGGATCGGTGTGACGGGTATGGTCACGAAAGCGACCTGACCACCATTGCGCGGAAGGGAGATGCGCCCATATCCTTGGCTATGAACGAGAACCTTCCCGCGCCCGTGCAAACCGACCTGACCGCCGAAGTGGCTGACATCGCGCGCCGCTACAAGCGCGCCAACGGACCGGTGATCCGTCTGGTCAACCGTCTTGGTGGTACGCTGGAGTCGCAGTTGCAGGCTTTGCCCGCAAGCTTTCGCAGTCAGATTGAGCGCGTGACTGCGCAGGCACTTGAAACATCGTATCATGTAGCTGCCCGCGCGCCGGACCTTGGGTCACGCGCGCCGATGATTGCGGCTGTGGCAGCAGGTGCGGCAGGCGGGGCCGGGGGGCTGGCAACGGCAGTGGCAGAGTTGCCGTTTACCGTGACGCTGTTTCTCAACACGATCCGCGCGGTCGCGCGGGAAACCGGCTTTGACCCGGAGGAAGACTGGGTGCGCGCGGAATGCCTTCAGGTCTTTGCTGCGGGCAGCCCGCTCGCGCAGGACGATGGGGTCAATACATCTTTTGTCGCCTCGCGGCTGGCATTGACCGGGTCAAGCGTGCGGAACCTGATCGCAACCATTGCGCCGAAACTTGCCGCCGTTCTTGGCCAGAAGCTTGCAGCGCAAGCGGTGCCGGTGATCGGCGCGGTTTCGGGTGCGGCGCTGAACGCGGCGTTTCTGGGCTACTACCGTGAGGTTGCGCGTGTCAGGTTCGAGTTGCTGAAGCTTGGCCAGATCCACGGCGCGGACGCCGTCGAGGCCGAGTTCCGCATCGCGGTGACCCCGCCCAAGGTGATCAAGGCCTGATCTGGTTGCGGACCGCTTCCTTGGTTGCCAAACTGCGGAAAGCAGGGAGAAGGCGACATGAGCACCGATGTCATCGAGAAGCTGAAAGAGCAGGCCGCCGATCCGGTGCGCGTGTGGATCAGGGGCGGGGCGACCTATGCCCAGCTTCTGGCCGACACCGGGAGGCTGGCGAACACGCTGCATTCGTTAGGCTTGAAGAAGGGCGACCGGCTGCTGCTTCAGGTCGAGAAGTGTGAGGCGGTCCTCGCTCTCTATCTTGCCTGCCTGCGGAAGGGCGTGGTCTTTCTGCCGGTCAATCCTGGCTACACGGCAGTCGAGACCAGGCATTTCCTGACCGATGCAGACCCGGCGCTGGTGGTTTGCGATCAGAGTAGGGTTGCCGGTCTGGGAGAACGGGCAATCGGATTGCCCGACCTTTTGTCCACGGCCGCAGGGCAGGGGGCGGATTTTGCAGATCCTGTCCATGGACCGAACGATCTGGCCGCGATCCTTTACACGTCTGGTACAACGGGGCGGTCGAAAGGCGTGATGCTGAGCCGCGAGAACCTTGCTTCCAACGCGGAAGCTTTGGTCGGGATCTGGCAGTTCACCGAGGCTGATGTGCTGCTGCACGCCCTGCCAGTGTTCCACACCCATGGGCTGTTCGTGGCGACGAACTGCGTCCTTTATTCGGGTGCGTCGATGATCTTCCAGCCTGCCTTCGCCGCCGCCGCCTTTCTGGCCGCCCTGTCAGAGGCGACGGTGATGATGGGGGTGCCGACTTTTTACACCCGCCTGCTTGCTGACCCCGCACTTACCCGCGATGCGACCGCCCATATCCGGCTGTTCGTCTCTGGCTCCGCCCCTTTGTCCGCTGCCACACATTCGGAATGGAGGGAGCGGACCGGCCACGCGATCCTGGAACGCTACGGGATGACCGAGACGAACATGATCACTTCGAACCCGTATCAGGGTGCGCGGAAGGCGGGCACCGTGGGGAGGCCGTTGCCGGGAGTGGAGGTGCGGATCACCGGGCCGGAGGGGGTGCTGCCGCAGGGTGAGGCGGGGGCGATCGAGGTTAGGGGGCCGAACGTCTTCAAGGGCTACTGGCGGCTGCCGGAAAAGACAGCGGAGGAGTTCCGGGACGGCTGGTTCATCACCGGCGACATGGGGGCCTTCGATGCGGACGGCTACCTTTCGATCCTGGGACGGGCGAAGGATCTGGTGATCACCGGGGGCCTGAACGTCTATCCGGCCGAGGTTGAGGCGGCGCTGGATCAGCTGCCGGGGGTCGCGGCGAGCGCCGTCATCGGGGTCCCGCATCCGGACTTCGGTGAGGCGGTGGTGGCCTGTGTGGTGGGGCAAGTGGACGAGGGGGCGGTCCGGGCGTCGCTGCGGGAGAGGCTGGCGGCGTTCAAGATTCCAAAGCGGGTGATCGTGCTGGAAGACCTGCCGAGGAACGCGATGGGAAAAGTTCAGAAGGCCGAGCTTCGGCGGGTTCATGCGGGGCTTTTTGGGGGTGAGTAAGAGGAGCCAGCCAAAACATGTCCACGGTGGACAGTCTGGCTAAGCTCAATCTTATCAATGGCTTGATTTTTGGCGTTAACCTGGTCTTCATATTTGCCAACCGGCGTCTTTTGCCGCCCGACAGGCCGGGTCAGCCGGTCATCAGACGGTCGAAGACCGGGTCGGGATCGTCCACTTCGATCAGGCGTCGGCCTTCGACCACCAAGACCCGCGTGGTCGTGGTGCGGCGAATGGCGGGTATGAGCCGATTTTGCCGGATACTTCACGTCAGGGGAATGGCGGCTTTCAATACGTCTTACGGGTCGGCCTGTTTCCCAACCGCCGAACCCAGCCAACTTGACATCGACGCGCGAGCGACGGCCAGCAAAGCATTCCGATCCGCACCATCGCGGGCGAGGACGGACATGCCCTGCATCACGGCAAGGGCAAGGTCGGCGAGGACGTGGGGCATCGTTTCCGGGGGCAGGAGCCCTGTCGCGATGTCCGTTTTGATCCGCTTCACGATGATTGCCCGGATAGCACGTCGCTCTTGCGCCGCCGCTTCCCGCACATCGCTGGCGTACGTCGATCCGGTGGCCACAGCACTGGCGAGCAGGCATCCCTTTGGGGTCGTGTCACCTGTGTAAAGCACCGCCGCATCCTCGATCATCCGTGCGACGGCATCCCGCGCTGTCGTCGCAGTCGCAAAGGATCTTTCGAGATCGCCCAGATCGCCCACATAGCGACGCAACGCTTCAAGGAACAATCGTTTCTTGTCGCCGAATGCCGTGTAGATGCTGGGTGCCGTAACCCCCATTGCAGTGGTCAGATCGCTGATCGAAGTCGTCTCGTAGCCGTTTTTCCAGAACGCCAGCATCGCTTTTTCAAGTGCGGCGTCCCGGTCGAAGGACAGCGGGCGGCCGGTCTTGCGTCGCAGTGCGAGAGGTTGTTTCATAACGATGACTATTAAAGTCTTTGACGCGACCGATCAAGGTGTCTATGTATTTCATAGTGATTGATATGAAATAAGGAATCCCGATGCCCCTTACACACTTTCGCGCCCTTGGGCGGTCCGGACTTGTCGTCAGCCCGCTTTGCCTTGGAACAATGACCTTCGGTCCCGGCGACTGGGGTGCGGACGAGGCCGCGTCGCGCGACATCTTCAATGCCTATCGGACTGCTGGCGGCAACTTCGTCGATACGGCCGACATCTATTCCGGCGGTGCCAGCGAGGAGTTTGTCGGCAAGTTCATCCGCGAAACCAAGTCTCGCGACGATATCGTGCTGGCCACCAAGTTCGGCTTCAACGGATCTGCCAGCCCCCTTGCAAAGACCGCTGGCGGCAGAGGCAATCCCAATGCAGGCGGGGCGGGTTCAAAGAACATCCACCGCGCACTGGAAGCATCGCTCAAACGTCTTGGCACCGACCATATCGACCTTTACTGGATGCACATCTGGGACGGCGTCACACCCGTCGAGGAGATCGTGCAAACCCTTGGCGATCTGGTTCGCGCCGGGAAAATCCGCCACTACGCCTTTTCGGACATGCCGGCATGGGTTGCCGTGAAAGCAGCGACAATCGCGTCCGAACGGCGCGTGCCGGGCCCGATCGCCATGCAGGTGGAATACTCGCTTGTCGCGCGGGACGTGGAGGCGGAGCATTTCCCCGCCGCGCGCGATGGCGGCATGGGCTTGATGCCATGGAGTCCGCTCGCCGGCGGGTTTCTGACGGGGAAATACCAGCGCGATGATACCGCCGACACCGGGCGGCTGAGCGGTGCGAACCCGTTCGGCGACAGCAAGTTCACAGAGCGAAACTGGAATATTCTCGACGTGCTTCGGGACGTTGCAACCGAGCTGGGCTGCAACCCGGCGCAGGCGGCGCTTGCCTGGGCCATGTCGCGCCCGGGGGTTGCCTCTACCGTGATCGGCGCGCGTACGGTGGCACAGTTAACCGGAAACATCGCGGCCGCGCGCCTTCGCCTGACTAGCGATCACATGAACCTCTTGAACGAGGTCAGCAAGCCGACCGATGGTTTCACCTCGTCGCTCGCCTCACCGATGATTCGAAAAATGGTTTATGGCGGCCATGATGTGACCGGATGGGGTCAATTGGCGACATGATGTTCGCCGGGTGAAAAACGTACGCAGCACTTCAGTAAGCAACTGGTTCTGGCCGCCTTGTCCGCGGATCGGACCGTTTCTGCCGAACGAGGAACGCCTGCCCGTCATTCCCCCACCGTCGCCAGCCAGTCCATCAATCTTGGCCGAGCGCTTTCTGCGCCTTCCGCGCGGGCGGCGTCGATGGCGGCGCGGGCATCATGCAGGTTTACCTTCCGCATCAAGGCCTTGACCGGACCGACCGAGGCCGGGCGCATCGACAGCGTGCGGAAGCCGATGGCGGCCAGGGCCAAAGCCTCAATGGGCCGCCCGGCGTCTTCACCGCAGAAGGACAGCGCGGTACCAGCTTCGGCGCAGCGGGCGACGATGTGTTTCAGGAAGTTCAGGAAGGTCAGGTTCAGCGTGTCATAGCGGCGGCGGACAAGTTCGTTTTCACGGTCGGCAGCGAAGAAGAACTGCTTCAGGTCGTTGCCGCCGACGCTGATGAAATCGGTCAGCTCGAAAAAGCTTTTCGACGCGTAAGCCAGAGACGGTGTTTCCATCATTGCGCCGATTTCCACCCGTTCCGGAACCGGGTGGCCCATCGACTTCTCGCGGTGCAATTCGCGCAGCACATGGGCGCGGGCGGCCTGAAATTCACTCATCTCGGTGATGAGGGGGAACATGACCGTCAGGGGGCGGCCTGCGGCGGCGCGGATCAGAGCCTGAACCTGCATCCGCAGCACGCCGGGCTTGTCGAGGCCCACCCGCACGGCCCGCCAGCCCATCGCGGGGTTGGGTTCCTCGGGTGGTTTCATATAGGGCAGCACCTTGTCCGACCCGATGTCGAGGGTGCGGAAAGCGACACGCCGGCCATTGGCGGCGTCAAGGACGCGGGCGTAAAGCTTGGCCAGCTCGGCGCGCTGCGGCATCTTGGAGCGGACGAGGAATTGCAGTTCGGTCCGGAAAAGGCCAACGCCTTCGGCGCCCGATCCTTCAAGGCTGGGCAAGTCGGCCATAAGGCCCGCGTTCATGTGCAGCGCAATGGTGGTGCCACAGGTGGTGGTGGCAGGCAGAGATCGCAACGAGGCGTAGCGTTTCTGCGCTTCGGCCTGCATGGCGATCTTGTCGCGGAAGGCGCGGGCGACGGTTTCTTCGGGGCGAAGGTGAACAATGCCCTGATCGCCGTCAACCAGGATATGATCGCCGTTCAGCGCCTCGGCCACGACGCGGCTGGCGCTGATCACCAGCGGGATGGCAAGGGCGCGGGCGACGATGGCGGCGTGGCTGCCGACCGAGCCTTCCTCCAGCACCACGCCTTTCAGCTTGCGGCCGTATTCCAGAAGTTCGGCGGGACCGATGTTGCGGGCGACAAGGATCGGGTTGTCGGGCATCTCCGCCCCGGTGTCGCGACCCTGACCGGTCAGGATGCGCAGCAGGCGGTTGGAAAGGTCGTCAAGGTCCTGAAGACGTTCGCGCAGGTATTGGTCAGGGACCTGTTCCATCCGGCTGCGGGCGGCGGATTGTTCTTTCTCGACAGCGGCTTCGGCGGACAGGCCGCGCATGATGTCTTCCTCCATCCGCCGCAGCCAGCCCCGGGAATGGGCGAACATGCGGTAGGCGTCAAGGACCTGCTTCTGCTCTTTGTCCAAGGCCTGGGCTTCGAGAAGATCGTCGATGGAGACCCGAAGTTCCCCCACAGCGGCGCGGACGCGGTCGATCTCGGTCAGGGGGTCGTCGGCGACCGGGTTGGTGATGACGACGCGGGGTTCATGCAGCCAGACGCGGCCTTCGGCGGCCCCTTCCTGACCGCTGGTGGCCCGGATCATCACCGGCTGCTTGTGGAGCGCCTTCATGCCGCCTTCGTCGCCGGTGAAGGCGCCAAGTTCGGTCATCTCGGCCAGCACCATGGCGACGACATCGAGGGCATAGATGTCATCTTCGGAGAACTCGCGTGCGGTCTTGGACTGGACGACAAGGACGCCCAGCTTTTCGCCAACCCGTTGAATCGGAACGCCAAGGAACGAGGAATAGATCTCTTCCCCCGTCTCCGGCATGAAGCGAAAACCCTTTTCACTGGGTGCGTCGGCGGTGTTGACGGGCGTGCCAGTGCGGGCGACACGGCCGACAAGGCCTTCGCCCAGTTTCATCCGGGTCTGGTGGACGGATTCGGGCTTCAACCCTTCGGTCGCGCATAGTTCCAGCGTTTCGGGATCGCGGAAGAGGTAGATCGAGCACACCTCGGTCCGCATGCTGTCGGCGATGAGATGGGTGATCTGGTCCAGCCGGTCCTGGCCCTTGCCGGGGATCGCCAGCATGTCGCGCAGGCGGCGGAGAAGCTTGCGGCTGTCGCTTTCGCTGCGGTCTGGCATGGGCGCGTCCTTCCGGTCTTCGATCATGTATAGGCGATGGGGCAGGTGGGGGGGAAGGGGAATGGGTGACTGAGGGGGTTGGGGAGGGAGTGGTTGAGGAAAGATGAACGGAAAACGGGCAACGGGGGGAGGGTGGGGGGTGAGGGGACCGGCAAGGTATTGGGAACGCAGTGGTAATGGTGCGGTTTCCGGGGCGAATGGCCGTATGGAAAGCGTCTGGAAAGCGTATGGAAACCGGCCATACGCGCGCAGGGCTTGCGGGGCGTTAAGGATGTTTGGCGAATCGGTTGTTAACAAAAGGTTGACGGAAGACGTGGGCAGATTGCCCACCCGACAGGGCTCGCCTTGAGTTGTGCGCCTTGAGTCCTTTTTCGCACATTGGGATCAACTGTTGAGGCTTTTTGGTTGAATGCCTCCGGGGGGAAGGCCGAACATGCCTCTGACCCAATTTAGAAATGCGCCATCCGGTCGGCCCAAGGCCAACATGATGATCGTCGCACCGAGTATCCCGAGCAGCAATCCGCGACCCGACGCGCCGCTTACGGCAATGATCGCAGCATGAATTGGCATTTGAAAGCTTAACAACGCGAAGCTGTCCCGAGAAACCAGCGACAGTCGGTTTCCGCGGGCGTGCTGCATCACCCAGTCACGCCAGAGGCCGTAGGGGCGCCCAACGGGCACCATCAAGGCTGCACCTAACACTCGGGCATGAAAAACCTGCTCCCAGCTCATTCCCGCGATAAAGCGTTAGTTGATGACTCCTGCCGCAGTAAAAAACACGATCAAAGCCGTGGTGTCGGCTACAAAAGCACGGCGACGGCGTAGGGCTGTTCAGACAGGATCCTTGCGGACACCCTGCTGCACCTCCAGAACGCGAACTTAAAAACAAGCTTATCAGTTCAGACCGAGAATGTCCGTTCCGTCCTCAAAGAAGACGCTCGATGCGTCTGACGGGCGAACCCGCGGTCAAGCCTTGTCCAGGTCGAACGTGTCATGCAGCGCCTGAACCGCCAGTTCCATATATTTCCGGTCGATCAGCACGCTGATCTTGATCTCGGACGTGGTGATGACCTTGATGTTCACGTTCTCTGCCGCAAGCGCCTCGAACATCCTGGCCGCGACGCCGACCTGGCTGCGCATCCCGATGCCGACGACCGAAACCTTGGCGACGTCGCTGTCGGTCACCAGCGTGGTGTAGACAAACTTGCCCGCCGCCGAGGCGTCTTCGATGGCCTTTTTCGCGCGGTCGACCTGGTTCGTGGGCAGGCTGAAGGTCATGTCGGTGTGGGCGCGCTTGTCGGTGGGGTCGTCAAGTTCGCTGATGTTCTGCACGATCATGTCGACGTTGACGCCCGCATCCGCCAGCGTGCCGAAGATCGCGGCGGCCACGCCGGGGCGGTCCTCGACTTTCAACAGCGTCATCTTCGCCTCGTCGCGCGAATAGGCGACGCCGGACACAACTTTCGATTCCATGATTTCATCCTCGTCGCAGACCAGGGTTCCAGAGGTCTCATTGACCTCCTCGAAGGAAGACGCGACTCGGAGCCGCACCTTGTAGCGCATCGCCAGTTCGACCGAGCGGGTCTGCAGGACCTTGGCGCCAAGCGAGGCCAGTTCCAGCATTTCCTCGAAAGCGATCTTGTCCAGCTTGCGGGCCTTGGGGCTGATGCGGGGGTCGGTGGTGTAGACGCCGTCGACGTCGGTGTAGATGTCGCAGCGTTCCGCGTTGAAGGCGGCAGCGAAGGCGACGGCGGTCGTATCGCTTCCACCCCGGCCGAGGGTGGTGATCCGGCCCTCAGGGCTGACGCCCTGGAAACCGGCGACCACTGCCACCTTGAAACCTTCGGCGAACTTCCGGTCGATGTTCTCGCGCGGGATCGAGACGAAGCGGGCGGCAGAATGGGCCGAGGTGGTGTTGATCGGCACCTGCCAGCCCTGCCAGGACCGGGCGTCGATCCCCATTTCCTGAAGCCGAAGGGCCATCAGTCCGGCGGTGACGTTCTCTCCGCTTGCGACAACGGCATCGTATTCGCGCGCATCATAAAGCTTCGAGGTTTGTTCGACCCAGCCCACCATCTCGTTGGTTTTGCCCGACATGGCGGAGACAATGACGATCACGTCATAGCCGCGCTCGACCTCCGCGCGGACTTTTTTCGCGGCATTCTCGATCCGCGCAAGGTCGGCAACGGACGTCCCGCCGAATTTCATCACCAGAAGCGGCATGGTCCCCTCCCCCAAGGTACGTCTCGGGCCCGGTCAAGTGTCGCGCGGTTTATGCAAGGCCCCGCGCAGGCGCAAGCCCCGGCGGGTTCGAAAATGAGCGCTGACGCGCAAGTCC
>JANMGI010000593.1:0-1628 GCA_031374565.1 Paracoccaceae bacterium
GCAACCCAACCTGATTGCGGGTCTGCGCCTTGAAGGCCGCAACCTCCTGCGCCCGGCGTTCAACCGGGGTCAGTTCCTTGGCCTTTTCCTTAGGCTTCTGCACCGCAATCGCCGCGATCTTCGGCGGTGGCGGCGGATAAGTTACCGCCCCCATATGCGCCGCCGTGGCTCCCCGGATCACGTCATCCTCCATGTTATGCGCGATGACCCCGTCCTTCTTCGGCGTAAGGTCAGTCAGCATGTGGCGGATGTTTGTGGAATAAAGCGTACTGGCCTGGGCGGCCATCCGGCTGGGAAAATCGGTGTAGCCGACCACGGTCACGCCGTTGTCGGTGACGATCTTCTGGTCCGGCACCGTAAGGTCGCAGTTGCCGCCGCGCTCGGCCGCAAGGTCAACGATCACCGACCCCGGCTTCATCATCCTGACCATATCCTCGGTCCACAGCTTGGGGGCCGGGCGTCCGGGGATCAGGGCGGTCGTGATAACGATGTCCATCTCCGGCGCAAGCTCGCGGAATTTCTTCAGCTGCGCTTCGCGGAATTCGGGGGACGACGGGGCCGCATAGCCCCCGGTCGCCGCGCCATCCTGTGCTGCCTCGGCAAAGTCGAGAAAGACGAAATTCGCCCCCATCGATTCAATCTGTTCGGCCACTTCGGGCCGCACGTCGAAGGCATAGACAATGGCCCCCAGTGACGTGGCCGTGCCGACCGCCGCCAGACCCGCCACACCCGCGCCCACCACCAGCACCTTGGCCGGGGGCACCTTGCCCGCCGCCGTCACTTGGCCCGTAAAGAAGCGGCCAAAGTTCGACCCCGCTTCGATCACCGCGCGGTAGCCTGCGATATTGGCCATCGACGACAGCGCGTCCATCTTCTGCGCCCGGCTGATCCGTGGCACCATGTCCATTGCAACAATGGTCAGATTCTTCTTCGCCGCCGCTTCCAGAAGCTCGGGGTTCTGCGCGGGCCAGAAGAAGCTGATCAGCGTCTGCCCGTCCGACAGCGTGCCAAGTTCGGCAGCCTCCGGCCCCCGCACCTTGACAATCACATCCGCCGCCGCGATCACTGCTGCCGCATCCGCCAGCACCTCGACGCCCGCCGCCGCAAAGGCCGCGTCAGAGAACCCGGCCTTCGCCCCTGCTCCCGCTTGGATCACCGAGGAATGCCCCAGCTTCGCCAGTTGGGCGGCCGAATCCGGCGTCATGGCAACCCGGTTTTCGCCCGGAAAAACCTCTGTCAGAGCTCCGATTTTCACGCTCGTCCCCCGCTTCTGCCTGGATGGTCATAAACCGACCCAATGCACTTATCACCGCGCAACATTATTTCAAACCCCACATTTTCCGCCCCACCCACCGCCGCGTCCGACTGGCCCACAGGTCAAACTCCGGCCCGAAGGCCAGGGTCAACCGGGCTTCTTCGTCGCGGATATAGCGGGTCTGAACCAGCCAGACGAAACTGACGACCAAAGGTAAGGCAAGAACCGCGTCCAGCCAGAGGATCGCCCCGGTCAGGATCACGGCGTCCGCCAGATAGATCGGATTGCGCGACAGGCTGAACAGCCCCTGTGTCACCAGCGCAGAAGGGGACCGGCGCGGGATCACGGTCGTCCGCGCCAGTGCCATCTGCAC
>JANMGI010000679.1:0-8152 GCA_031374565.1 Paracoccaceae bacterium
GGCAAGCTATTCCAAGACCATCGTCAAATTCTTTGCCCTGCGCCCGAACATGCCCTTGCCGCCGCCGGTGGCCTCAGTTTTCAAGACGATGGACAAGCTGCTCATCCAGGATGCTTTTGGCGGGCTGGGGCGCGAAAGCAGCATCGCCGCCTACCGCGCGAACAACGCCAAGGTCCGCGCCACCGTCCCGGCCGACCGGCTGCTGGTCTTTACCCCCGCCGATGGGTGGGGACCGCTTTGCGGGTTCATCGGCGCGGCTTTGCCTGACGCCCCGTTCCGCAAGACCCATGCCCGCGACGAGTTCTGGGCGCACTTCGGCGGTGAACCAGCAGACGCGGTCGCCTGATCTTGCCGGTGATGTCGCAGGGTCCGGCCTTGCCGCCTTCCGTTGAAAGGCCGGATCAAGTTATACCCCAAGACACCAGCGCATGACGGCCTTTTGCGCATGCAGGCGGTTTTCGGCTTCGTCGAAGATCACCGAATGCGGGCCGTCCATCACGGCGCTTGTCGCCTCGTCGTTGCGGTGCGCAGGCAGGCAATGCATGAAAAGCGCGTCGGGCTTGGCGCGGGTCATCAGCTGTTCGTTCACCTGGTAGGGGCGGAGCTGGTTATGACGGCGTTCCTTGGCGGATTCAGGGTCGTGCATGCTGACCCAGGTGTCTGTGACCACAAGGTCGGCACCTTCGACGGCGGTGAAGGGATCGCGCTGGATAGTGACCTTGCTGCCCTTCCCACGGGCGAAGGCGACGAATTTGTCTTCCGGGTCCAGTGTTTCGGGACCGGTGAAGGTGAAGTCGAAGCCAAACTGCCCGGCCGCGTGCAGGAAGCTGGCCGCCACATTGTTGCCGTCGCCGCACCAGACGACCTTTTTCCCCGCGATGGGACCGCGATGTTCTTCGTAGGTCATGACATCAGCCATGATCTGGCAGGGATGGGTGCGGTTCGTCAGGCCGTTGATTACCGGCACGGTGGCGTGCTCGGCCATTTCCAAGAGCGTCGCCTCTTCAAAGGTGCGGATCATGATCAGGTCGACATAGCGCGACAGCACGCGGGCGGTGTCGGCGATGGTTTCGCCGTGGCCCAGCTGCATTTCCTTGCCGGAAAGCACCATCGTCTCGCCACCCAACTGGCGGACGCCCACGTCGAAGCTGACACGGGTGCGCGTCGAGGGTTTCTCGAAGATCAGCGCGACCATGCGGCCCTTCAGCGGCGTGTCGTCATCGGGCGAGCCCTTGGGGCGGCCATTGCGGGCGGTCTTCATTGCCTGGGCTTTGTCAATCATCGCCCGCAGTTCGGCCGGGTCGGTCTTGTGGATATCAAGGAAGTGTTTCATGTCGTTTCGCTTTTTGGCTGGCAGCCGGGGGCTTGCGCCGCCCCCGGACCCCCGCGGGATATTTGGACAAAGATGAAATCAGGCGGCTTGTTCGAGGTGGGTGGCGGCCTGATCGAGGCGGGTGAGCGCCTCGGCGATGTCGGCGTCGGGGATGTTCAGCGCGGGCAGAAGGCGCAGGACATTGTCGGCGGCGGCGATGGTCAGGACGCCAGCGGCGTAGCCAGCCTTCACCACCTCGACCGGGGCGGGTTTGCATTTCAGGCCCAGGATCAGGCCTTCACCGCGCACGGCCTCAAAGACCTGCGGGTGGCGGGCGACGAGGCTTTCAAGGCCCTGGCGGAAGAGGGCACCCTTGCGGGCAACCTCGGCCAGAAAGACGGGGTCGGAGATAAGCTCCACGACCTTCGCACCGACGGCACAGCCAAGGGGATTGCCGCCATAGGTGGAGCCGTGGCTGCCCGCTGTCATGCCTGAAGCCGCGCGTTCGGTCGCAAGGACAGCGCCCAGGGGGAAACCGCCGCCGATGCCCTTCGCGACCATCATGATGTCGGGGGTGACCCCCGCCCATTCATGCGCAAACAAGCGCCCGGTGCGGCCCATGCCGCATTGCACCTCGTCGAAGATCAGAAGCGCGCCGGTCTGGTCGCAAAGGTCGCGCAGGCCCTTGAGGCACTGGTCGGGGACGACCCTGATGCCACCCTCACCCTGGATCGGTTCGATCATCACGGCGCAGGTCTGGTCGGTGATGGCCGCGCGGATGGCGGCGTGGTCCGCGTCAGAGGCGGGCCATTTCAGCTGCCGGAACCCCGGCATCAGCGGACCGAAGCCCTTGACCATCTTTTCGGACCCCGCCGCCGCGATGGCGCCTGTGGAACGGCCATGGAACGCACCCTCGAAGGCGATGATCTCGATCCGCTCCGGCTGGCCCGCGTCATAATGGAACTTGCGGGCCATCTTGATCGCAAGTTCCGCAGTCTCGGTGCCCGAGTTGGTAAAGAACACCGTGTCGGCAAAGGTCTGGTCGGTCAGAAGCTTCGCCAACCGCTCTTGTTCCGGGATCGTGTAGACGTTGGACACATGCCACAGCTTCTGCGCCTGATCGGTCAGGGTCTGGACCAAAGCGGGGTGCGCATGGCCAAGAGCGTTCACCGCGATGCCGGAGCCAAGGTCAAGGTATCGGCGGCCATCGTCGGCCACCAGCCAGCTGCCTTCACCTTTAACGAAGGCTATGGGGGCGCGGTTGTAGGTGGGAAGGACGGCGGGGATCATGGGGGAGTGGTCCTTGATTGAAAGACAATGGGTGCCCGAGGGCGCAGCTTTAGTCAACGTGGGGAAAAGGCAGGCGCGGTTGCGCCGATGACAGCGGGACGGCGTCAGACGCTACGGCGTCGGCGCAAGGCAAGGATATGGCGGGGTCCGGTGGTCATCCGGCGTGAGTAGCGGGATTGTGCGCTTGGGTAAAGCGGTTTTCGGTGGCGGGGGCCGCCTGCGACGCTGGCGAAAGTTTTTCACTGGAAATGACCTGTAAACGCTGGCAAGGCAGAATCCGGAAAGGTGGGGCCGTCGGACGGGTCACCTTGGGGCAGCACAGCAGGGCCGAGGGTTCAGGACAGGCATGGTTGCGGACCGCATCATTGTCGGCGTCTATGCGCTGGACCATATGCTGATGCCAAAACCGGCAGCGGCCAAAGGCTGGCCCGCCCGGCTGGCTGAGGTAAGCCCGGTTCTGGGCCCCGAAGCCGCACTTTGCCATTTGGCCCTGAGCACCGCGTCAGAAGGCTGGGCGCTGGCGGAAACCGTCGATCTTGGCGGCGCGCGCCACCACGCGGGCACAAAGATCACGGTCGACGCCATCGAAGGCCGGCCGGGGCTGTTTCTTGTGCGGCTTGGCGGAAAGGCGATGGGGTTGGCGACTTCGGTGCCTTGGGACCGGGGGGCAGAGCATGTGGCGGACAGGGCCGATCAGCCTGCAGCACTTGCGGCCTATGTGGCGGGTACTCTCATCGACACTCCCGACGGGCCGCGGCCGGTGGAGGATCTGACTCAAGGCGATGTGGTCACCACGCTTTCCAATGGCTCACGCCCGTTGCGCTGGGTCGGACGGCGGCGGGTAGAGCCGGTTGAACTTATCGCGCATCCGGGGTTGTGCCCGGTGGAATTCGCGCCGGATGTCGTGGGCAACGGCAGGACGCTTCTGGTGTCACCTCAGCAAAGGATGCTGATCGACGACTGGCGCGCTGCGGTCTACTTCGGCGAGGATCGGGTTCTGGTGGCCGCACAGGCGCTGGTTGACGATCAGGCGGCCCGTGTTGTGCTGCCGGTGGCGGGTGTCGAGTATGTCGTGCTGCTTTGCGACCGGCATGAAGTGCTGATCGCCGAGGGGGCACTGTCGGAAAGTTTTCATCCGGGCGAGGTCGGCCTTGCGGCCCTGGGGCCGTCCGCGCGCGCCGAAGTTGCAGCCATCCTCCCCGAGGCCGAGTTGCAGCGGCGCCGGGCGGCTTTCCCCATTGTCCGCCACGCCGAGGCGAGGGCATTGCGACTTTCGGATTAGGATAAGCAGGTCAAGGATTGCTCTCGCCGGCCGGATCCGCCGGGTTCCACTGGCAAAATCGGCATCAAACAGGCTTCTGCGCGCCCACCCTTGCGGCCCCCCGCCCCAGACAGATACAATACCCCGGTAATCAAGACAGGCGGAGATCAGGATGTCCTGGACGGACGAGCGTGTCGAGACGCTTAAGCGGATGTGGAACGAGGGCCAGTCGGCCAGCCAGATCGCCAAGGAATTGGGCGGGGTGACCCGCAATGCGGTGATCGGCAAGGTGCACCGGTTGGGCCTTTCGAACCGGGTGGGTGGCAAGGACGAAGAGGAAGAGGGCGCTCCGGCCCCTGCTCCGGCTACGGCGGCCAAGCCCGAACCCGTGCCCCGGGCCGAGCCTGCACCGCGTCCCGAACCGGTCCGACCGGCGGCACCCGCTGCGGCCACCCCGACCCCGGCGTCGAATGTGACAACCTTGCCGGTGCGCAAGGCGATCATCCCGGCAGGCCAGCCGCTGCCTCCGCAGCCCAGCCTGAACGAAATCAGCCCGGAAGCGCTGGCGTCGGTCCGCGAGGTGGAAAAACGCGCGCGGAAGCTGACGCTGATGGAACTGACCGAGCGGACCTGCAAATGGCCGATCGGCGACCCGGCCACGGATGATTTCTGGTTCTGCGGCCTGCCGTCGCTGCCCGGCAAACCCTATTGCGAGGCGCATGTCGGCGTAGCCTTCCAGCCGATGAGCGCGCGGCGCGACCGGCGGCGCTGATCCCGGCTTACCGGACTTACGACACCGAAAACGCGCGACCCCCGGTCGCGCGTTTTGCATTCGGCGTCGCGCTAGCGGCGACATACCGGGGGCACTTCGTAGATTGTCCACCAATTCGGCCTAAATTTGCCCGATTTCCCCTCACTGTTACGGCAAGCAAAGTGAGGAGACGGGACCATGACGTTGGCGGCTTCGGTCGAGAAGGACGCGCAGTCGGGGCGGTTGATTCCGGTCCTGTTCACCGCCACGATCTTCACCAGCGCGTTGCTGCTGTTCTTCGTCCAGCCGCTCTTTACCCGGATGGTCCTGCCCCAGATTGGTGGCGCGGCTGCGGTCTGGACCACGGCGATGCTGTTTTTCCAGACCGTGTTGATCGGCGGCTATCTTTACGCCCATCTGATGACGCGCCATGTGCCGGTGTTGGCGCAGATCGCCATTCACATCGCACTTTTGCTACTTGCGCTGATGTTTCTGCCGCTGGCCGTGCCCGCAGGCTGGCAATACGACCCCGCGCGTCCTGTGGTGACGCAGACCCTGTGGCTTTACGCGCTGGGTGTCGGACTGCCCTTTGGCGTCCTGTCAGCCAACGCGCCACTGATCCAGTCCTGGTATCGCCGTAGCGGCGGGCCCAGCGCGGATGACCCTTACTTCCTTTATGCCGCCAGCAACCTTGGCTCGCTGGTGGCCTTGCTGGCCTTTCCGCTGGTGGCCGAGCCCCTGTTCGGCGTGAAGGCAATCTCGATCGGCTGGTCGGTCGGGTTTATGGCCCTTGGACCCTTGCTGTTGTTGTCGGGTCTTGCCGCCCGCCGGGGCACCGAGCCGCAGGCACAGATCCATCAGACAACGGCCGACAGCGCAGCCCCCGGAATCCGGACGCTGGGGTATTGGGCCTTCCTCGCGTTTCTGCCGTCATCCTTGATGCTGTGCGTCACCTCGAAGATCAGCACCGACCTTGGGTCGTTCCCTCTGGTCTGGGTGATCCCGCTGTCGCTGTATCTTCTGACCTTCGTGCTGGTCTTCTCGACCCGCTCGCCTTTGACCGCCGACCGCCTGCACCGGCTGCTGCCCCTGGCGGTCGCCGTTCTGGTCTTCTTCAGCCTGCGGCCCACGGCCACCCTGGCGTGGATTGCGCTGTTCCTCGTGGCCTTCTTCGTCGTCAGCCTGATTGCACACCGGATGTTGTTCGACGTCCGGCCTGACGCGCGGCATCTGACAGTGTTCTACCTGACCATGTCGGTCGGGGGCGCGCTGGGCGGGCTTTTCAACTCGATCTTCGCGCCGTTGTTCTTTGACCGGCTGCTGGAGTACCCGGTCAACGTGGCACTGATAGCGCTTTTGCTGATCCGACGTCCGTCAGCCAATGCCCCGCGCGAGGTTGCCTTGGGCCTTGGCCTGGCGATGGTTGCGCTGTTGCCGCTGCTGATGGACATCCCCGCGCTGGTGCAGATGAACGCGGTGACGGAGACGTTGATCGTCGTTGGCATCCTGATGGTCATCTTCGCCCTTTTCCACACACGCCCGATTGTGTCAGCGGCAACCACCGCCACGGTCGTCGGGGTCTGGGCGCTGTTTGGCACGGCCAATCTTCTGCTCATCGACCGCAGCTTCTTTGGCGTCCACATGGTCATCGACCGGGGCGAGATCCGCGAATACAAGAACGGCACCACGGTCCACGGCGCGCAGCTGATTTCTGAAGCTTCGGACCGCCCGACGCCGCTGACCTATTACCATCCGAAAGGTCTGATGGCGCAGATCGTCAACGACACGCGCGCGATACCTGCGCAGTCGGTCGGGATCATCGGCCTTGGTACCGGCGCGCTGTCTTGCTACGCCAAGCCGGGTCAGGACTGGCACTATTACGAGATCGACCAGATGGTCGTCGACATCGCGACCAACCCGGACCTGTTCACCTATATGTCGAAATGCGCGCCCGATGCGAAGATCCACATCGGGGATGCACGGATCGTGCTGCAGGGTCAGAACGACCTGAAGTTCGACATCCTTGTGATCGATGCCTACAGTTCTGACGCCGTTCCCGTGCACCTTGCCACGGTCGAGGCGATCCAGCTTTACCTTGATCGCCTGAACGAGGGTGGCATCCTGATGTTCCACGTCTCGAACCGGTTCTACGACCTGTCGCAGCCGCTTGCCGTCGCCGCCAAGGCCCTGGGGCTGGAAGGCCGGATGCGGCATCAGGGCTTTGACGAATTGGAGGGCGTTAAGGGGGCCAATGCCTCGGAAGTCGTGGTTCTGGCCCGGTCTACCGAGGCCCTGGGCATTGCGGCAACCGATCCGGCCTGGAAGGCCTTGCCCGTGCCCTCCATCGAGCTTTGGACCGACGACCACGCAGATCTTCTGGCCGCCCTGAAATAGCGGCCAGACCCCTGCCCCAGCAGCCTTAGTTGCCGTTCAATATCTCTTCCAGCGCCTTGCGCGCCTGATCTTCCAGTGCATCCGTCGCCCCGCGCCCGGCTGCTTCCCCAAGGGATTCGTCCGGGGCAACCTCGACCCCAAGCTCTTCCTTCAGGCGCTGCTCCAGTTCGGCCTTGGCGGCGGCTTCGGCCACCTTTGCCTGTTCCTCAAGCCGGGCGGCGACCGCCTTGGCTTCGGCCTCCATCTTCTCGCGGGCGATGGATTCCAGATCCAGCCGGAACTTCGGATCAGCCCAGGTCCCGGTGATCAGCAAAGGCACCATCACCCCGCCGGTCCCGTCTTCGGCGGCCAGAGCGGTGGGCCGCAGCCGGTAGTCCAAAGTGCGTTCCCCCAGCCCGATGTCGCCTGACCCTGCGGCGGTGACATAGGGCGCTACCAGCTTCAGATCGCTGTTCGACAGCACCCCGTCCGCAATCGTGTAGGTGCCTGCCAGCCCCTCGAAAATGGTCTTCTGCCCTTCGCCCACATAGCTTGGGTCCAGCGTGCGCAGCATCCCGGCGATGTCCAGGCCGCGCAACTCTCCCTGCCCCAATTCCAGCGAACCCTGACCTTTCAGGCTTTTCATGATCGCGTCGATGGAATTGCCGACCCCAAGGAATTGCAGGTCGAAATCCCCGGCGGCAACCAGCCGGTCCCAGCCCGCAAGGTCGGTCAGCAGGGGCTGGGTCTGCAACCCCGCGAAGGTCAGCCGCCCGCCGACCGACAGGCCGCCCCGCCCGTTCACGACGAAATCGCCGGTGACCTGGCCCTCGTAGGCCTGCATTTCGCGGATATCCACCACAGCGCGGGCGCGGTCGACGGTGATCATCGCACGGGTCTGGCCCAGTTTCAGGACGCCAAGGTCGATGGACGGGGCGGACAGCGCGATCTCGGCATCCAGCGCACCAAGGCTTGAGGCGTCGATCACACCTTCGGGCCAGCCCGCGGCTTCCATCCCGCCCGCCTGCCCGCCGCCCATCTCGCCTTCCGCTCCGGTGCCAATGGTGATCGGCCCGGCAGCAAGCTGGCCTTTCAGCTTGGGGCGTGCTTCGCCGGGAAGATAATCGAGATCACCCTTCAGCTGGTTGCTGTCCGCGACAATCTC
>JANMGI010000736.1:0-1755 GCA_031374565.1 Paracoccaceae bacterium
CCTGGCTGCGCTCACGACCGGCCCATTCGGTGACAACCGGATGTTCAACGGCGTGCCAGTTGGATCGGCCACCGTGCAGATCGGTGCCCCGCCGCAGGCAAGTGCCACACTGGCGGTCGCAAGCAAAGCAAGGGGGAAGCCAAGATACCGCGGGTGCATGTCCCGATCCTTTCAAGGGCAATGTTTGTCCATCACTCTGACCGTTCCAGATCAGTCTGTCACCGGTGGACTCCCTGACCCTTCTCCGCTTGCAGGCACCTAACCCACGCCCGCCGCAAGCGCCCCGTCTCCGCTTGCAGGCACATGACCCACGCCCGCCCCAAGCGACCCTTTTCCGATTGTAGGGCCATGACCGACGCCCGCCCCAATGGCCCCCTCTCCCCTCGGGGGAGAGGGTAGGGTGAGGGGATAAACCCCAACGGCCAGATCTTTCCAAATCCTTAACGTCCGCGACCAAGCCTTTGATTTTACAGCGCCAACAGCGTTTGTCCACAGTGGACACGTCTGTCACCGATCCGGCGACAGCAGACCCAGCCCGCGCAGATAGATCCCGATCCCGGTCTCCAGCAGGTCCTCGGCTGGCCAGGGCTGCGGCCCGCCGTTGCCCCGCAGGAACAGTTCCACTACCCCGTGAGAGACCGCCCAGACATGGGCCGAAATCATGCTGGCAGGTGGCCGACGCCCCTCCGGCAACCCCCGGACCAAAGCTTCCGCTGCCCGGTCCATCGTCGCCCTTGCCTTGGCTGAAACCTGGGCAAGGTCCGGGTGTTTGCCGGCCTGCAGCCCGCTTTCGAACATCGCCTGATAATGACCCGGATACTTCCGGGCGAAGGCGAGATAAGCCCGCCCCGTCGCTTCGAAGGCCGTAAGGGGGGACGGGCGCCCCTCATCGTAGGCGTATTCCAGAAGCGCCGCGAAGATGTCAAAGCCCTGCCGCGCGACTTCGGCCAGAAGATCGTCCCGCCCGGCAAAGTGCCGGTAGACCGCCGCTGGGGTCACATCCGCCGCCTTCGCCGCCTCGGACAGGGTGAACCCCTGCGGGCCCTTCTCGGCGATCAAGTCCAGCGCTGCCTCGACCAAAGCCTGCCGCAGGTTGCCGTGGTGATAGCCGCGCTTCAAGGTCAGTCCTTCGGCCGCAACTTCGGCCCGCCACAGATCTTGTCGTCGATCTTGCCGATGGCCTTGGGGTCCTTGCCGGCATAGTCCACCGCCGACAGGATCGTCTGTATCGCCGCCAACCGAGCGCGCTTCTTGTCGTCGGACAGGATCACCGTCCAGGGCGCGGTCTTGAAGTGGGTCTTCTGCATCGTCTCGTCGATGGCCGTGCAGTAGTCATCCCACTTGCCAAGGCCGTCCACGTCGATCTGGGACAACTTCCATTGCTTCAGAAGGTCGCCCTCGCGGTCAAGGAAGCGCTTCAGCTGTTCGGCCCGCCCGACCTCCAGCCAGATTTTCAGGAAAATGATGCCTTCGTCGACGATCATCTGCTCGAACTCGGGCAGCTGTTTGAAGAACTTCGCCCGCTCCTCGGGTTTGCAGAAGCCGAAAACATGCTCGATCATCGCGCGGTTGTACCAGCTGCGGTCATACAGCGCGATTTCACCCTTGGCAGGGAACCAGTCGACGTAGCGCTGAAAATACCATTGCTGGCTTTCCCGCTCGCTTGGTTTTGACAGCGCCACGACATAGGCTTGCCGGGGGTTCATGTTCTGGGTAACCGACTTGAGCGTGCCGCCCTTGCCCGCCGCATCCCGG
>JANMGI010000034.1:0-8616 GCA_031374565.1 Paracoccaceae bacterium
CTGTGAAAGCGAAATATGGGGCGCGAGAGAGTTCAGAAGTACCACGATGAATTAGTCCCGCCAATACACCGCCTGCTATCGCGAACCCGTATCCGAACAAGCGCAAGTCGACTTCCGATAAAAACACATACTGCAAGGCCAAGTCTTCAAGCATAACTATCCCCCAATGACTCGATCACTATGTAGAACAAGGGGCACTTTTGCAACTTGGCAGTAGACAAGTAGCAAGGTGCATAATCTCACGCTCCACTAACAACCCCCACCGGCAACCACAACGTCCTGCTCCCCGCCGGGAACTCCAGCCACTCCGCCTGCCCCAGATACCACGCCCTTGCGGCCTCGTCCTTCGCCTGCATCAGGACCGCTGCGATGCCGATGCTCTGGGCGGCCCCCGCGATCCGGCGCAGGGCGTCGGCCAGAAGGCTTGCGCCAAGGCCCTGCCCGGCATACTCCCGGTCCACCGCCAGCCGCCCGATGATCGACACTACTATTGAATCGGGCACCGAATCCGGCGCGTTCCGGCGCAGCTTGCCCGGCGCGGCCTCGCGCTGCACCGCCCCGGCGGACAGGCAATAATACCCCGCTACACGCGAGCCGTCGCAGACGACATAGGTCCGCGAGAACCGGCTTTCGTTCTTCAGCGCCCGCTCCCGCAGCCAGTCGTTCAGCACTGGCACCCCGCAGTCGAACTGCAAAAGGTCATGCGCCGCCGTGATCGGCTGCGGGGCCGTCAGCTTCGGCAGAGTCACCTCTCCCAGACCGGCTTCCGCGCCATCAGGCGTTTCAGCTTCGGCCCCGGCGCGGGCGGGTTATCCAGCGCCTGCACAAAGGCGTCATAGGCCCCGGTCTCCAGCACGAACAGCCGCTGGTCCAAGAGCACATCAATCGCCTGCCGCCGCGCCGTGTCGATCATGAACTCGGTCCGGGTCTTGCCCAGCATCGCCGCCGCCTCGTCGATCAACGCACGGGTATTACTCTCGATGCGCAAGTTGATGGTACCCTTGTCCGAGGGTTGCGCCTCAAACGGCGCGGGGGATTCAGCAAGGCCAACAGGTTTTGTCATGCGGGGCACGTTACAGGCAATGTATCCACATTGTCAATACGCTCCACCTGTCATCCCCGCGAAGGCGGGGACCCATCTTCTTGAATTGCGGTGGCACAAACCATGGATCCCCGCCTGCGCGGGGATGACAATCTTGTTAACCACCCCCTTAACGAACCCCTAACGCCCACGCCCAACCCCTTGCTTCCAAACCATAATCCGAAAATGTCCACCGTGGACAGCCTCCCTCCCGGCCCCTACCCCAGCGGCAGCACGACCGAGAACCGGCTCCCCTCGCCGACCTTGCTTTCCACCCGCAGCCAGCCCCGGTGGCGGCTCACGATGTGCTTCACGATGGCGAGGCCCAGCCCCGTCCCCCCCATCTCCCGCGAGCGGTGGGTGTCGACCCGGTAGAACCGCTCGGTCAGGCGCGGCAGGTGGACGGGGTCGATCCCCTCGCCCTGATCGGCGACCTCGACCCGCACCGCAGGCCCCCGCACCGTCTCCTCCGCCGACAGGGAAACCCGCACCACCTGCCCCGAACCTCCGTATTTCAGCGCGTTCTCGATCAGGTTGGTGAAGACCTGCACCAGCTGGTCGGCGTCCCCCGGCAGCGTCACCGGATCTCCGGTCAGCCCCACCCGGTCGCCCTTCTTGTCCGCCACCCCCCGCAAGCTGGAGATCACGCCTTCCAGTAGCCCCCGCAGTTCCACCGCATCCTTGGGCCGCACCCGCTCCTCCGCCTCGACCCGGCTCAACTGCAACAGGTCGCGCACCAGCCGGTTCATCCGCCCCGCCTCGGCCTCCATGATCCCCAGGAACATCTCCCGCGCGCGGGGGTCGTCCTTTGCTGCATTCTTCAGGGTCTCGATGAACCCCATCAGCGCCGTCAGCGGCGTGCGGAGTTCGTGGGAAACGTTGGCCACGAAATCGCGCCGCATCTCGCCCGCCCGCTCCTCTTCGGTCACATCCCGGAAGACGCAGAGGACAAGGCCGCCCTGATCCGAGACGGTGACCTGAAACACCGCCTCCTGCCCCTCGCGGCGCAGGGTCATGCGGGCCTCTTGCACCCCTTTCGTCCGAACGACCCTGCTGATCGCTTCAAGGACGGCAGGCGCGCGCACCGCCATCGCGGGGTGGCGGCCGATGCTGCCCTCGCCCAGAAGGGCGACGGCCAACGCATTCACCGCCAGCACACGGTCATCCCCCCGGACCACCATCGCGGGCAGTGGCAGGCCGACAAGCAGCCTGGAAAGCTCAGTCTCGGTCATTCCGTCGACTTCTCCGCATGAAATTGGACGCAGGACTTGTGTTGTGCACGATTACCAGTAAATTCCCGGTTGTATAAGTAACGCGGTGCGGAACCGGCTTTTGCCCGGAAGAATGGTCGGCCCCGACGTGAGTCCTGAAGACAGACGATTTGGCGGCGCCTCATTTGATGAGGGTTGGAGAGATGTCGCAAAGACTTAGATGCCTGGTGATTGGAATTCCGGAAGCCAAGGCAGCCGAGGGCAGCTTGCGCCCGGAAGAGTTCGCCTCGATCGAGCTTGACGCACTGGAAAGCTACCTTCCCCTGCCCGCTGGGTTGGAGCTGGTGGTGGCACCTTTGTTCTGCAAGGCCTTCGACGCGCTGGAAATAATCGAAAGGCTGGGTGCGCAGGACTATCGCAAGACCCTGCGCGTGATGGCCCCGAAGTTGCCGAACC
Organism: Paracoccaceae bacterium; assembly: GCA_031374565.1. GTDB lineage: Bacteria > Pseudomonadota > Alphaproteobacteria > Rhodobacterales > Rhodobacteraceae > Tabrizicola. The sequence goes on from JANMGI010000034.1 coordinate 2,749, forward strand.
GGCAAGTTGTGCTGCGGGAGTTGCGCAGTCACGCAGCACGTCAAGGGATCACCATCGAGCTGATCGAGGAGGGCTGAAACCACCTAAAGCCGGGTCAGACCGGCCCGGAATCGGCGGGCATTGGCCTGGTAGCTCGCGGCAGATGCCAGCAGCTTGGCGCGGGCGGTTTCGTCAAGCTGACGCACAACCCTGCCGGGAGAGCCCATGACAAGGCTGCCATCCGGGATTTCCTTGCCCTCGGTGATCAGGGCGCAGGCCCCGATCAGGCACCCCTTGCCGATCTTTGCCCCGTTCAGGATCGTGGCGCCCATTCCGATCAGCGTGCCGTCGCCGATGGTGCAGCCGTGCAACATGGCCTTATGGCCGATGGTGCAATTCGTGCCGATGGTCAGCGGATAGCCCATGTCGGTGTGCAGGACCGCGTTTTCCTGAACATTGGTGCCCGCGCCGACCCGGATTTCTTCGTTGTCGCCCCGGATCTGTGCCCCGAACCAGACCGAGGTTTCGGCTGCGAGCACGACGCGTCCGATCAGTGTGGCTTCTTCGGCGACCCAGGCTGTGGGGTCAATCATCGGCGCGATGCCGTCCAGCGCGTAGATCATCGGGCTTCGAACTCCTCATTCAGGGTGCGGACGAAGGCTGAAAGCTGGGGCTGGCGTTCACGCTTCAGCCGTTCGGCGACAAGGATGGTCTTCAGGCTTTCGAAGGTGGCCTCAAGGTCGTCATTCACCAGCACATAGTCATATTCGGCCCAATGGCTGATCTCGTCCCGGCTTTTGGCCATGCGCCCCGCGATCACTTCGTCACTGTCCTGGGCACGGGTCCGCAGGCGACGGTCAAGCTCGGCGATGGACGGCGGCAGGATGAAGATCGAGACGACGTCGCCCCGCATCGCCTGTTTGATCTGCTGGCCGCCCTGCCAGTCGATATCGAAAACAGTGTCGGTCCCGGCCTGCATGGCGGCTTCGACGGGACCACGAGGACTGCCGTAGAAGTTTCCGAACACCACGGCGTGCTCCAACATGTCGCCCGAAGCGACCATCGTCTGAAACTCTTCACGGCCACGGAAATAGTATTCGCGGCCATCCGCTTCACCGGGGCGGGGCTTGCGTGTGGTGGCGGACACCGAAAATCGCATCGTCGGGTCCCAGCCCATCAGCAACCGGGACAGCGTCGATTTGCCGGCCCCGGAAGGCGAGGAGAGGATGAGAAGAAGCCCGCGCCGAAGGGACTTGGGGGTCATGCGTCATTCCACATTCTGGACCTGTTCGCGCATCTGATCGATCACGGTTTTCAGGTCAAGGCCGATGCGGGTCAGTGCCAGCGACTGCGCTTTGGAGCACAGGGTATTCGCCTCGCGCATGAATTCCTGCATCAGGAAGTCAAGCTTGCGGCCAACGGACGCGGGATCGGCAACATGGGTGCGGGCGGCATCGACGTGAGCGGTCAGGCGGTCAAGCTCTTCGGTCACATCGGTCTTCACGGCCAGAAGGGCGAGTTCCTGGGCAAGGCGCGTTTCGTCGACGGCATCAGTTGCGCCAAGAATGCGGGCCAGGTTTTCGCGCAAGCTGTCGGCCTGGGTAGCACCGCGCGTCATGGTTTCCTGCTGCGCGTCCCCGGCCAGGCTTGCGATCCGGTCCAGTTGCAGGGTCAGCACGCCGGCAAGCGCCTGCCCCTCGGCCCCGCGCATCGCGGCGAAATCGGCAAGGAGCGACGGCAGGTCGGCCAGCAGCGCCTGGCGCAGCGGGGTGGTGTCGGTGTCCTGCGCCGTGGCATCGATCACCCCACGCAAGGCCAGCACATCGGCGGCAGTCGGCTGGGCCAGGGTCAGACCCGTCTCCATCGCAGTCGCCTCGACCTTGGCCAGTGCTGCAAGGGCGGCGGCAAGCGTCGCCTCGTTCAGCCGGAAGCCCGAGGCCTCGCGCCCCTCGTCCTGGCTGACCTTCAGCGTCAGGCTGACATTGCCCCGCGCAACCGCCTTTTGCAGGTCGGCCCGCACCCCGGCCTCCAGCCCTTCGATCCAGTCCGGCACGCGCAGCCGCAGATCCAGACCCTTGCCGTTCACCGACCGCAGGTCCCAGACCCAGGAGTAGCCGACCCCTGCCCCGCGCCGGGCCGCGAAACCTGTCATCGAAATCATTACGCCCTCATTCAACCGCCGCCTGCGGTATTTACCATTTGATTAGATTTTCGACCGAATCCTGACGATCCGGGGTATTTTACCTTCATGGCGTCTAGGGCGGTTCGCCCGCAAGGGCCGTGCTTCGGCTGATGAGGACAAAAATGACCCTGAACTTTCTTGATCGACTTCGCCCACGTCGTGAGGCCCCTTCCATTCCGGTCTTCGAAGGCCTTGCCCAGGTCCGCGCCTATTGGGAGGGCTTGCGTCAGGCATCGACCCTTCCCGACCGCAGCCAGCTTGATCCACGCGGGCTCAGCGGGATGCTGGACCGGGTCTTTCTGGCCGAACGGATCGGGCGCGGGCTGGTGCAGGTGCGGGTCGCGGGGTCCGCACTGGTCGACTTCGCCGGGATGGACGTGCGGGGCCTACCGCTCAGTTGCCTGTTCGCCGCCGATGCGCGCCCCCGTCTGGCGCAAAGTCTGGAGCTGGTGTTCGCCAGTCCCGCAGTCGTCGAACTTGATCTTGGGTCGGACCGGGCGGGCGGCGATGCCCTGATCGCGCGGCTTGTGCTGATGCCGCTGGCCGATGCGGGCGAACGAACGCTAGTGCTGGGGGCGGTCAGTTTCGCCAATAGCGGCGCAAAGTCCTGCAAATTCCAGATCCGGTCGGTGCGGGACGAACGTCTGGACCTGACCCCCGCGCGGTCATTGGCCCCGGTGCCCGTGGAAAGCGCGCTCCAACCCATTCGCCGCTATGGCCATCTGGCGCTGGTGCACACCAACGATTAAGGGAGGCAAGTTTCCCCGCCGCCCCTCAATCCAAATCCCTGAACCTTACAGCGCCACACGGCGCGCGGCCTCACGCTGCGACGACAACTCTTCGGCCACCAGGAACGCCAGTTCCAGCGACTGCGAGGCGTTCAGCCGCGGATCGCAAGCGGTGTGGTAGCGGTCCTGCAGGTTCTCATCCGTCACGGCGCGCAGACCTCCGGTGCATTCGGTCACGTCCTGGCCCGTCATCTCGAAATGCACGCCGCCGGGGACGGTGCCCTCGGCCTTGTGGATCGCGAAGAACTCCCGCACCTCACGCAGCACGGAATCGAAGGGCCGGGTCTTGTACCCCGACGCCGCCTTGATCGTGTTGCCGTGCATCGGATCGCAGGACCAGACGACATTGGCGCCTTCCTGCTGCACGCATCTGATCAGGCGCGGCAGGTTGTCGCCGACTTTCCCGGCACCAAAACGGGCGATCAGGGTCAACCGGCCGGGCTCGTTTTCGGGGTTCAGCTTGGCCATCAGGACCTTCAGGTCCTCCGCCGTGGTCGACGGCCCGCATTTCAGACCGATGGGGTTCAGGACCCCTCGGCAGAATTCGACATGCGCCCCGTCGGGCTGACGGGTGCGGTCGCCGATCCAGATCATGTGACCCGAACCAGCCACGTTCTGTCCGGTAATCGAATCCACCCGCGCAAGGGCCTCTTCGTATTCCAGAAGCAGGGCTTCGTGGCTGGTGTAAAAATCAACCCGGGACAATTCGTTCGCGGTGTCCGAATTCACCCCGGCTGCATTCATGAAGTCCAGCGCGTCGGAAATGCGGTTCGCCATTTCGCGGTAGCGTTCGGCCTTGTCATGTTCGGCAAAGCCCAAGGTCCAAGAATGCACCCGGTGAATGTCGGCAAAACCGCCCGTGCTGAAGGCCCGCAACAGGTTCAGGCTGGCCGCCGCCTGAGTGTAGGCCTGCAACATCCGGTTCGGATCGGGAATGCGCGATTCCGGCGTCGGGTCGAAGCCGTTGATGATATCGCCCTTGTAGGACGGCAGCTCCACTCCGTTGATCATCTCGGTCGGGGTCGAGCGTGGCTTGGCGAACTGCCCCGCCATCCGCCCGACCTTGATCACCGGAACTTTCGCGGCATAGGTCAGCACGACCGCCATTTGCAGCATCACACGGAAGGTGTCGCGGATGTTGTCCGCGCTGAACTCGGCGAAGCTTTCGGCACAGTCACCGCCTTGCAGCAGGAACGCCTTGCCCTCGCCCGCAAGCGCCAGCGACTTCTTCAGCCGCCGCGCCTCACCCGCGAAGACCAGAGGGGGGTACTTCGAAAGCTGCGCCTCGACCGCGTTCAGGGCTGCTTGATCAGGATAATCCGGCATCTGGGTCCGCGGCTTTGCGCGCCATGCCGTCTTTGTCCATCCCTTGCTCATCGTCTCTCTCCGGGCTCTTGCAGATCGGGCTGCGGTATACGCCCCCGTTTCCGCCTTTGCAAAGGGCGATTGGGCGAAAACCGGCTGTTTCAGCCCTTGCGGCTGGCTGGAATATGCGGTTCCATGGCCTGCAAACGACATGAACAGGTCGCAGATATGACGCTCGTCACCCTCAAGGCCACCCAAAATCAGAAACCGGCAGCCCCCAGACGCTTTGTCTTTGTGCTTTTGGACAGGTTCACCATGATCAGCTTTGCAGGCGCAATCGAGCCGCTCAGGATTGCGAACCGGGTCTCGGGTGAAGCGCTGTACAGCTGGGTGCTCTGTGGTGAGGGCAACGAAAAGTCCTGTTCAAACGGCGCAACCTTCCGGCTTGAACTGAGTCTGGAAGAGATGGACCGCGAAGACACGATCCTTGTTTGCGGCGGTCTGGATATCCAGCGCACCACAACCAAAGGCGTGATCAGCTGGTTGCGACGTGAAGCGCGGCGCGGTGTCACCATCGGCGGAATCTGCACCGGCGGCCACGCCTTGGCCAAGGCCGGGCTTCTGGATGGCAAGAAGGCCACGATTCACTGGGAAAATCAGGATGGTTTCGCCGAAGAATTCGAAGATGTGAAGCTGACAAAATCGGTCTACGTGATGGACGGCAACCGCTGGACCACGGCAGGCGGGATTTCGTCCATTGACCTGATGTTGAAGATTGTCGCCGCCGACCATGGCGAGGATCTGGCCAATACCGTCGCCGACCAGCTGATCTATTCCACGATCCGCACCGATCAGGACACCCAGCGCCTGTCGATCCCGACCCGGATCGGGGTGCGGCATCCGAAGCTAAGCCAGGTCATCCAGATGATGGAAGGCAACATCGAAGACCCGATGTCGCCGGCCGATCTGGCCGAAGAGGTGGGGATGTCTACCCGCCAGCTGGAACGCCTGTTCCGCCGCTACCTCAACCGCTCGCCAAAGCGCTACTACATGGAGCTGCGGTTGCAGAAAGCGCGGAACCTGCTGATGCAGACCGACATGAGCGTGATCAACGTGGCCCTCGCTTGCGGTTTTGCCTCGCCATCGCACTTTTCGAAGTGCTACCGCAGCCACTACAGTACTACCCCCTACCGTGAGCGTGGCACCCAAGGGTTGCCGGGTGGCGTGCCGGTGCGGTTGTCGATCTGAAAGGCGCGTGGCCAGAGGTTAACACCAGGTAAACAGAAAATCGTAAATATTTGTATTTGTTACATTTTTTTGTTTTGTCCACCGTGGACACTATTTGGCTGGCGCCATACTGTAGACCGCCCCATCGGCGACCGACAGAAACCAGATCGACCCGTCGGGGGCCTCGGCCACGTCCCGGACCCGCCCGGTTTCCGGGCCAGCGATCCGTTCCTCGGCAAAGCCGGTCTCGGCCGCGCTGTCCGGGTCCAGCCGACCGAGAAAGTCGCTGTTCAGGGACCCGAAGAAGATGTCCCCCCGCCACTCCGGCACCAGCTTGCCGGAGTAGACCAGCAACCCCGACGGCGCGATCGAGGGGTCCCAGTAATG
>JANMGI010000041.1:0-2873 GCA_031374565.1 Paracoccaceae bacterium
GTCAGCAACATTCCGGGCGTGCAGATGCCGCACTGCGCTGCGCCGTGGGCATGGAAGCTGGCGCGCAGACGGGAAAGCTCGGCTGTTTCGCCTTCGATCGTGGTGACGTCACACCCGTCAATCCGCGCGGCAGGGGTCAGGCAGGCACAGACCGCTGCCCCGTCGACCAGCACGGTGCAGGCTCCGCAATCGCCCGCATCGCAGCCGACCTTGGTGCCGACCTTGCCCAACCGTTCCCGCAGGGTTTCAGACAACCGCTCGGTCGGCGGGGCGTCCACCGACACAGGCGCACCGTTCAGCGAGAAGCGGATCATGCCACCGCCACCTTTATTGCCTCTGCCACCGCGCGCCGCACCAGTTCCAGCGCTGCCTCACTCCGGTAGGCCGCAGAGGCACGCATGTCGTCGATGGGTGACAAAGCTGACCACACGTCATCCGGCAGAATCCGCCCCATCGCCTGGGCCACCGGAACCCCGGTCAATGCCGCCTCGACCGCCGGAAGCCGCACCGCGACCGGCCCGCAAGACCCCACGGCCACCGCCGCCCGCAGGATTTGCCCGTCCTCGACATCCACCCGCGCCGCCACCATGGCAATCGAGATCACCAGATGGGACCGCGCGCCAAGCTTCACGAAGGCCGACCGTCCCTGCAGCCCCGCCTTGGGAATCGCAATGGAAGTCAGCACCTCCGTCGCGCGCAATGCGGTGCGGCGCGGCCCAAGGACGAAGTCGGAAAGCGCCACACGGCGGACGCCCGTGGCCGAGGCCAGTTTCACTTCGGCGTCGAGCACCAAAAGCGGCGGCACCCCATCTGCGGCGGGCGAAGCGTTGCAGAGATTGCCGCCAATCGTGCCTACGTTCTGCACCTGCCGCCCACCCACCTGCAAGGCGGCCTGCTGCAAGGCCCGAAAAGCTGGGGGCAAGTTGGCAGACGCAAGCTCTGCCCAGGTCGTTCCGGCACCGACGCGCATTGACCCGTTCGCCGCCGATGTCACATCCCCGCACAAACCGCTTAGATCCAGCGTTTTGCCGGAAAGCTGCGTCCCGGCACCAGGGTAGAGGTCGGTACCTCCGGCAAGCACGCGCCAGCCGCCTTGGGACATAAGGTGCAAAGCCTCGGTCAGCGACTGGGGTCGGGCATAGTCCGGCACGGCAGGCCCCGAATTCATTTGCGTAACAACAAGACTGCTGCTGTCCCGGGATTCTGTCAACAACCTTGCACGGATCAACCGCAAGTCGTACCCCAAAGCATGATGCACGCCAAAGACTACCGCCTTGATAACCAGATCGGCTACATTCTGCGCCGGGTGTCGCAGCGGCATCTGTCGATCTTCGCCGCCGCCATTCCCGAGGTCACGACCACCCAGTTCGCCGTCCTTGCCCGGCTGGCCGAAATCGGGCCCGTGTCGCAGAACCAGCTTGGTCGGTCGACTGCGATGGACGCCGCGACGATCAAGGGCGTGGTGGACCGGCTGGCAAAGCAGGGCTATGTCGCAACCGCAGCCGATCCGGCTGATCGCCGTCGCCTGACGGTCCGTCTCACAGATGTTGGAGCGGCGCTTTTCACAGGCCGCATCGCCACAGCCCTTGATGTCTCGGTCGATACGCTGGCCCCGCTTTCAACCGAAGAAGTGCGCTTGCTTACAGACCTGCTGCTGCGCCTGACCTGACGGTATGGCGGGCATGGAACGCGGCAATTTCGGCCGCGTTGGGCGCAAGGCCGGAAAAGGTCAGCACATAGGCCGGGATGCGCGCCATGCGCGTTGCAAAGCTTTCCTGTGACCGCAGCGCGATATAACCCACTTGCGTCAGATACAAAGTCCTTGCCCGGGTATCGGCTTCGACCGCGTCATAGCCGAAGCGCAGAAAAAGCGCGGTAATCGCCTCGATTCGGGTGGCGTCTGCGTCCGCCATAGCCGCTTCAACCCCAGGATCAGTCAGGGCCCAGGTTCGCATGGCAAATTCCATCCGGCTGTCAAAAAGGTTTGGGTCCACCCAACAGTCGATCAGGTTCAGCATCGCCGCGGCAATCGTCGCAGCCGTGGCTTCGCAGCGCTCCACAAGGCTGCCGGTGTTCTTGGCCTGCCACCGCGCCACAAGTCCCGCCAGCAGTGCGTCGCGGTCTGCAAAGTGCCAATAGAAGCTTGTTCGCGACAGGCCAAGACGTTCGGCAAGGGGCATGACCTTCACCGCCTCGACGCCACCGTCGACCAGCATGTCATAAGCCGCGTCAAGCCAGAGGTCCGGCGTTCCCCGCCAGCCACGTTCTGTCCGTTCCATGGTCATGGCCGAACCCTAAACGCCCGACAAGCATGGGCACAAGAGCGATCAAACTAAACTCGACACATGTGTCAAGTTTTGCGATACTTTGTCTCAGTCGCGAATTCATTCTTCTGCAAAAGGCCCGGATACAATGTCGAACGATCCCCTTCTTCAGCCCTACCAACTGAAGCACCTGACCCTGCGCAACCGGATCATGACCACCAGCCACGAACCGGCTTATGGCGACGACGGGATGCCGAAGGACCGCTACCGGCTTTACCATCTGGAACGCGCCAAGGCCGGGGTTGCGATGGTGATGACCGCAGGATCCGCCAGCGTCAGCCGTGACAGCCCGCCAGTGTTCTCCAACCTTCTGGTCTGGAAGGACGAGGTCGTGCCATGGATGAAGCGGCTGACCGACGACTGCCACGAAGCGGGTGCTGCGGTGATGATCCAGCTGTCGCACCTTGGCCGCCGCACGCGCTGGGACAAGGGTGACTGGCTGCCGGTCATCTCCTCTACCGCCGAACGGGAACCGGCACACCGGGCCACGCCGAAACCGGCCGAAGACTGGGACATCGCGCGCATCATCCGCGACTATGCCGATGCCGC
>JANMGI010000098.1:0-3479 GCA_031374565.1 Paracoccaceae bacterium
GGCCAGGACCGCACCCAGCATGTAGAACGACCCATGCGCAACGTTGACGACCCGCATGACCCCGAAGACAAGGCTAAGCCCGCTTGCGGCCAAGGCAAGGACGGCCGAGGTGACAAGGCCCTCGGTCAGAGCAAGAAGCAGGAAGGGTCCGAAGGCCATGGGGTTCCGGTCGGGTCAAGGTTACGTGGGCAAATTGTCCACCCTGCTTCGGGTAGGCAATTTGCCCGCGCGGGCGTCAGAATGCCATCGTCGTGTAGTCGACCGCGTCCGGATAGGCACCATCGGCCATGGTGGTCTGGTGCACCCGGATCAGCTTGCCGCCTTGGACCTGACTGATGTTCTGCGTGCCAAAAACCTGGTGCGTCTTGCCGTTGAACATCTTTGCCCCCTGCGGCCGTTCGATCCCGTAAGGCAGGTCGCTCATCGCCTCCATCGCTTCGACGAACTTCTGCCGGTCGGCGACGCCGGTATAGCCTGCCGCTTCCATGCCCGCCTTGATCGCAAACAGCGTCTCCCAGGTCGAGAACATGTGGGAATAGGTCGCCACATCCGCCGCATCGCTGACCGACGCGCCGTTGTCATCGACCCCGACTGCGGCGCGGTAGGTGGCCTCATGCTCGCCCGCGTCAGTGGGCTTAACCCGGTTGTGGCCTTCCCAGAAGTAGCTGCCCTCCAGGAACTCCAGTCCCGGTGTCGCCGTATCCACTGCTTCCAGACTGTCGATGAAGCCAAAGAACTGCGGCTTTGCACCCGACCCGTAGAACTCGCCCAGCTCTTTCACGAAGGTCAGGACGGCAGGGCCGACCATGACATGATAGAGCACCTCGGTCTCTGCCGGGATCTGGGGCATGTAGCGAGTGAAGCTGGTTTCCGTGGGCGGAATGGCAATCTGGGCAATCACCTCGCCGCCCTGCGCTTTCATCGCTTCGGTAAAGAAGTCGCGATGGTCGTGGCCGAAGGCGAAGTCCGGGAAGATCATCGTGACCTTCTTGCCCAGATTTGCCGAAACCCAGGGGGCCATTGCCTGAATCTGGCTGCGGACATCGGTGATGCCGGGCTGCAAGGTCCAGCGGTTCAACATGCCGGATGCGACATGATACCCTTCCGAGCAGACAAGGTAAGGCACCTTCAGCTCGCCTGCCCTGGGGGCAGAACCGATCACGACGTGCGAGAACAATGTCCCCATCACCACGTCGCAGCCGTCCGACTGGGTCAACTTGTCCACCACCTCCGACCCGCGCTTGGGGTCGGTTGCGTCATCTTCGAACAGAATCTCGACCGGGCGGCCAGCGATGCCACCACCGTCGTTGATGAGCTTCAGCGCGGCCTGCGCGGTGCGTTCGTACCAGCGCCCGTAGCTGGCCCCGATGCCGGTGCGGTGGAGCTGAAAGCCGATCTTGATCGGAGCTGACTGTGCCGCCACATAGCCCGGCAGCGCTGCGGTCAGAAGACCGGCACCACCGGCCATCAGAAGGCCGCGGCGGGTGGGATTAGCCAAGTTTGTCATGTCCGTCTCTCCACTGTTGCGGCCTCTCTTGGGCCATTGTCATCACAAGGGGCTGGAAGCCCCGGAAATGTCCAGTCTTTTCATCCGGTTCTGGCGGTGGACAGAAGCCATAGCCCCAGAACCGTGTAGGCCACCATCAAGATTGTCATCGGCAGGTGCGCCATGGGCCGCGCGCCCGGCCCGGCAAGTTTCAGCCCCAGAAGCACCGCCAGAAGATGCGCCCCAAGGATCGCCACAAATTGCGCAGCGTAAATCACCGGCATCACGCGCGGGTCAGTCAGAAAGCCGAACGAGACGTAGAACGGCGGAAGACCAAGCCAGCTGTCCCCGGTCAGAAACGGGTCGTTTAGCGCGGCAATCGTATACTGCCCTGCGGTCAGCAGCATCACCAGGTAATGCGCCGCATGGTATCCCGCCGCGATCGCAAGGAACGCCAGCACAACCGGACCCATAGCGAAGCCGCCACCAATCCGGCGACCGAGTGCAATGGCGGACAGGATCAGGGTCAATGTCGCGACCCAGACCGCAGCAAGGCCCACGGTATTCTGCCAGATCACCGCACTGCGCCCGGTCGGCTCCAACGGGTTTTCGCCTATCAGCGCCTGCCACCAGAAGGTCTCCATCAACCCGTCAAAGCTTAGCGCGGCCAGCGCCAGACTGACGAACACCACGGCAGAGGGCGCAAGGGACGGCAGTGCCAGCACCTGCGTGCCGGGCCACCCCCGCATCAGGCGAACCTGCGAGCCGTTCACCTCAAGCCAAAACGGTGCGACCTTGGCGATCAGGGTGAAGAGCACGGTCAGAAACTCACCTTCGGCAAGCCAGTCTTCGCCTTCCAGAACCGCAAGGATGAAGATCACCAGCCAATATCCCAAAGCCACCTTGGCAAGGACGGCCGGATCATCGGGGTAAAGCGAGATCATCTGGAACCAGACGAACCCCGCATAGCCAAGGACGGCCGGCCAATGCCCAAGGCGCCCTAGTCCAATGCCGGAGGTCCGGCCAAGTAGAGTGCGGGCAATGCGGACCGGCCCTGTCCAGGGGTTGATCGGTCGCCAAAGATTTCCAAGCAGCATCGAGCCCAGGGGCACAACGATCCAGATCCCGGTCCAGAACACCAGGGTCATCAGATTGTGCATCGGATCGCGCTCGCCAAAAAGGCCAATGAAGACAAGGGCGAGAAAGGCCAGAAAAGCGACGTATGAGGTCAGGGTGACTGGTATGAAGATCCTGCGTTCCCAAACCAGGCGCGGCTGCATCACCGGCAGACGACTGGCCCCGGCACCAAGCAGAGCAGTAAAGGCCACCGTCAGGGCGGCTGCGGTGATGTAGTGCCCGGTTGGCAGGGTCAGGATGACCGAGGGCGGCAAGGCGCAGGCGAAGGCCGCGCCGGGGATCAGACAGAACAGCAGAAGTGCCGTCCGGTGGATCATCGAAGCCCGTCCTCCCCCTTGACCTGATCGATCTCAAGCCCGCCCATCCGGGAATGCACCCGCCCGCCCCGCGCCATGCCAAGGGCGAACAGCACCTCGTTGGCGCGCGGACCGTCGGCGCAGACAAGCGTGATCGCATCGAAACGCGACCGGACATAGGCCGCGTTCAGATGGCCGAGTGGCAGGTCCAGCGTGGAACCCATGCCGCCCACCTTCATCACCGACGGCACGATGGCACGGCATTCGCCCAGCCGTTCCCGCATCCCATAGCCGCCCGCGACATGCCAAAGCGCGCCATGTTCGCTTTCGCCACCCTCGCCGGTGATGGCACCCTTGCCGTAGGCGTCGATCCCCTGGCGGCCGCCAAGTGCAGCGACAAGCCGGTCGGTCAGGTCAAGCGCGAGCGGCTTCAACACCTCCATCGCGGGTTGAAGGTCCTGCACGAAGCGGCCCGCGTAGGGGTTGGAGCAGATTGCGTAGATCGCGCCACGCACCGGGGGCGGCGTGACCAGTGGCCCGCCTTCGTGCCGAACTTCCTC
>JANMGI010000121.1:0-3850 GCA_031374565.1 Paracoccaceae bacterium
CGCACCATGTCCGGCGGCATCATCGACACCCCGATCATCACCACCAGCGCGATCCCGCCAAAGACCGCCTGCCGCTGCACGTAGTAGAACGGCTCCAGCCCGTTGCGCGTCGCCAGAGGCACCGACGCCGCCAGCCCCAGCAAGAGCCCGACCCCGAACAGGATGAAAACGCAGGTCAGCGTCCACTTGTCGATCGTGCGCCACCAGCGTGGGATGACCGGCTCCGATACCCGCACGGGGTTGGAGCCATAGACCATTTCAGTCATGGAAAACCGCCTGTCACGTCTGCTCTGCCCAAAGGCCCGGGTGTATCCCCCAGGTCCTGCGGAGAAGAGTAGCGCCAAAACCCGCGCATGGCCAGCAGGAAGTCGGGGTTTGGACCCCGTCCATGGGAGGCCTGAAGCCTCCCCTCCCCCTCGTGGGGTGGGGATGGGGGTGGGGGGCACTCACCGTCCATCACGGATACCCCTACCCCTGCGCCGCCGCCCGCTCCTGATTCAACCGGAACAACCGGGCGAGGATCTCGTCCTCCCCCATCCGCCCCGCCCGCCAATTCTCCCCCCACCCGTAAGCCTCCGCCACCGCCTGATCGAGAGCCTTGTGAGCATGCTCCAGCCAGGCCGGGCGCGCGTTGTAAAGCTGGGTGAGAGTCCGGGTCTTGAGGACAGCCGCCGCCTTCTCATCCACCGGCAGAAGGCGGTCGGGGTAGCCCGGCACCACCTCCGGCACGCGGCGGACGAGGTCCGGCGGGTTCAACCAGTTCTCCCGCAACTCGTTCAGCCGCACCGCCGCGGCGGCAATCGCCCGCGCGCGAGGGTCGTCGGCGTAGGTCAAGGCGGGGATGTCGGGGGTAAGGCCCTCGGGGAAGGGGAAGGTCTCGAAGGTGGTAGAGGGGGTCGTTCCCCACGCCAAAGAACGTTCGAAACCTTCCATAAAGTGCAATCAATCACGAACGTCAGGTACTTGCTTTCGTGGGAAGAGATGGTAGAGTTCCTGATGTGTTCCGCACGAGAGATTAGCAGCTTGGACCAGCCTCTTACATTTTACGAATTTTTTGCTGGTGGCGGAATGGCTCGCGCAGGACTAGAGCCGAACTGGAAATGTTTGTTTGCCAATGACTTCAGTGCGAATAAAGTAGCTGCTTATGTCGACAACTGGGGTAGCGGGCACATCCACCTCGGCGACATCGCATTGGTCGAGACCACCCAGTTGCCCGCCCGAGCAACCATGGCTTGGGCGTCATTTCCGTGCCAAGATCTGTCGCTTGCAGGAGCGTATGCCGGGTTGGGCGAGGTTGGCGCTACGATGACCCGATCCGGCACTTTCTGGCATTTCTGGTCAATTGTGAAAGGGTTGACACGGGAGGGAAGAAAACCAACGATGATCGTTCTGGAAAACGTGTTCGGCGCTCTCACCTCTCGCGGCGGGGCTGATTTCGGAGCGATCTGCGACGCCCTCAGGGTAGGCGGTTATCGTTTTGGTGCCGTCGTAATTGACGCGGCTTCGTTTGTACCGCAAAGCAGGCCTCGCGTGTTCTTTGTGGCAATCGATGCAGATGCGCACGTACCTGAAAGTCTGCTGCGCGAAGGACCTTCTGCAGATTGGCATCCTGTCGCACTACTGCGCGCGCAAAGCTTGCTTAGTGGTCTTGCCAAAGAAAGCTGGCTTTGGTGGCATATGCCACAGCCACCAAGTAGAGAATTGAACCTCAGAGACATAGTTGAGGATAGCCCGTCGGGCGTGAGTTGGCACTCACCATCAGAGACAGCACGGCTTCTGGCAATGATGTCAGATGCGAACCGCGGAAAAGTTGCCGCCGCTCAGTCAGGCAGCGTGCGAGCTGTCGGTGCAGTGTATCGCCGAACTCGCCCAGACGAGAATGGTGGCAAGCACCAACGTGCAGAAGTTCGATTCGATGGATTGGCCGGCTGTTTGCGCACGCCCGGCGGTGGATCAAGCCGACAGACGATCATTGTCGTTGAAGGAGGCAACATCCGAAGCCGACTTTTGTCGCCGCGCGAAGCAGCGCGCCTGATGGGTTTGCCCGAGAGTTATAAAATGCCGCGTCGATACAATGAGGCATATCATTTGGCGGGTGATGGCGTTTGTGTGAGTGTGGTCCGCTTTCTTGCAAGTGTCTTGCTTGAGCCGCTCGCCGCTGCCCAAAACCAAAGGCCCCCGATGGCGGCGGAGTAATAAAGTTTGGCCATTGATCTTGCCTTTCGCCGCAAGGCCGTTCGGACCCTAACCAATAAGGTGGGCTGCTATGTCCTCTGCGACTTGGACCAAGTGCCACTGTATGTTGGTCAGTCACGCGATGGGATCCGCGCACGGGTCAATCGGCACCTCACATCGGCCAGATCAGACATTATTGCGAACCGGCAGGTTGACGTGTGGGAGATTGCGTGGGTCTGGGCGTACCCAGTCGAAATCGTGGATGAAATTACACCACTTGAGACCGCGCTGTTTCATGAATTCCACAACTTATCTGCACTCATGAATGGGAAAGTCCCTCCTGTAGCGGCGAATGGTGCCCCTTTGCCTACGCCGTTCCAAACGGTTCAGGTAATGTCAGACAGTGAAATTACCGAGAAGCTCGACCCAGCACTCCGCCTACCACGTCAGGCCGAGCACTACAGCCAGATCGTCGGACATTTCCTCGCAGTAAAGAACTCAAAAGAGATTGCTGGAGCGATACAGGCTCACTACCAACGCCTATCCAAGTATCACCGTCAGCTTCTGGGATTGGCGCAAGACATTGAGGGCGACTCCGAGTCGTAGCAGCCATATGACTTCAAGCCGCTCCGCAATCGCCGCGAACTTCTCTGCTGCTTCCTCGGTCAACGCCTGCCGGGTCTTGTCCGGCTTCAGCTTGTCCGGGTTCTGAAAGCAGGCACGCAGGGTGTCGCGCTTAGCCCCGTCGCGCAGGTCTTCCAGGGTCAGGTGATAGGTCTTCTGGACCGTGTTGTTCCAGTTGGTGTGAATCTCGATCCGGTCGGTGTCGGACACGATCAGCAAGGGCGGCGACCCCATGCTGCCGGAATAGTTGAGAAGCTGGTTCAGCGCCGCCTTCAGGTCCTTGTGCTTGCCCTTGTATTCCCAGCCAAAGCAATCCTTGCGCCAGACATCCGCCCAGCCGTCCCCGCCCGAGGCTTTGGCGACGCCGTGTTCAAACGCGAACCATTCGCCCTTGGGGTCAGCCGCGACAGGCTCCTCCACGCCCAGCAACCGGCAAAGGTCGTTGAAATGCGACTGGGCGGTGCTGCGTTCCTTCAGCGCAACCGGGGCCCACTTCGCAATGAAATCGTCAGGCGTCATGTCAGTGCCCCCATGTTTCGCCTGACCCAGACCCCGTCGCAGGATGCGCTATTGCGCACCGCGTCTTGCCCGATTTCATGCCATGCCAATTCTTACCAAATCCTTAACAAAAAAACATATCCTATTGAAAAGCATATGCTTTCCAAAAGTGTCCACCGTGGACACCTCACCCGTTCCCCAACCGGAACTCCGCCGCGACCGACCCGTCCCGGACCAGCCGCCCGTTCGGCAGGTCATTTTCCTCCAGCTTGGCCGCGATCTCCACCTCCGACAACCCCAGCCTCTCCCACCGCCCCCGCAGCCGCGACCGAAGGACGGATTCCGGCACCTCGACCATCACCGTCACGTCGAACACCGGCCGCAGCCGGTCCCACGGCGCCTGATCCAGCAGCAGCCAGTTCCCCTCCACCACGATCACCGCGACCGAGGCCGGGATCAGCCGAGCCCCCGCCCGCGCTATCTCGATCTTGCGGTCTAAGTCCGGCACCGCGACCTCCGCCTCGTACCGCGCCCGCAGCCGTTTCAGGGTGTG
>JANMGI010000137.1:0-2999 GCA_031374565.1 Paracoccaceae bacterium
GCGCGCCGGATCGTCCGCCAACGCCTCGGCCATGTCGTTCAGCATCGCCGAGCGGATGATGCACCCGGCCCGCCAGACCCGTGCCACCCGGGGCATGTCCAGCGCCCAGCCGAATTCGCCCGCCGCCGCCGTCATCATCGCAAAGCCTTGCGCGTAACACAGGATCTTCCCCGCGATCAGCGCCTGCTCTAGATCGTCCAGCGACACCTCGGCCCGCGTCGGCGCAGCCCCATACAGCGCCTCACCGGCCGCGCGTTCTTCCCGCCGCGACGACACGTTGCGCGCCATCACCGCCGCTTCGATCACCGGGATCGGCGTGCCCAGGTTCTGCGCTTCTATCGCCGTCCAGCGCCCGGTGCCCTTCTGCCCCGCCGCATCGACGATCATGTCCAGAAGCGGCCCGCCCTTGACCGGGTCCGCCGCCCCCGCGACTGCCGCAGAAATCTCGATCAGATAGGACCGCAAGCTCCCTTCGTTCCAGCGCGCGAAGACCGGAGCAATTGCCGCAGCCGCCATCCCCAGCCCATCCCGCATCACCCCGTAGGTTTCCGAGATCATCTGCATGTCGGCATATTCGATTCCGTTATGCACCGCCTTGACGAAATGCCCGGCCCCCGTTTCGCCCATGTGGTCGGCGCAGGGCGTGCCATCCTCGGCCTTGGCGGCAATAGCCTGCAGCACAGGTGCCACGCGCGCCCAGTCCTCGGCGCGGCCGCCGGCCATGATCGCCGGACCATGCCGCGCACCCTCTTCGCCGCCAGACACCCCGATCCCCATGAAGCGGAACGGCAACCCGGCTGCTGCCCGCCGGTTGGTGTCGTGGAAATTCGCGTTGCCCGCGTCGATCACCAGATCGTCCGGGGTCAGCAGCGGGCCCAGCGCCGCCAGCATGTCGTCCACCGCCTTGCCCGCCGGGACCATCAGGATGATCGACCGGGGCGAGGTCATCGCATTGACCAATCCCTCCAGCGTCTCGGTCGGCACAATCCTGTCAGCCAACGCGCCCGATTCGGCGTGGAACGCGTGCGTCACCGAAACCGTCCGGTTCCAGACCGCGATGGGAAACCTCTTCTCGGCAATGTTCAAGGCAAGGGCCGCGCCCATGGTCCCAAGGCCCACCAGTCCAATGTCCGGCTTTTGCATGATTGTCTTGCTCCTTACCCACCGCCGCGATGTTATCGTTAACAAACGCCCAAGGCGCAGTCAGGTCAACCCACAATCAGCATAGCACCCCCGCCACAAGAGGCGAGCCTTGTGTCGCTTTCCGCATTGCCAGGTCCGGCATTCCGGCGCACACAAGGTGATGATGGTTCCCGGCCAAACCACGCGCGGCCGGGTGAAAAGGGAACTGGGTGAGGTGTAGGCATCAGCCGCCAAATCCCCGACTGCCCCCGCAACTGTAAGCGGCGAGCGACCCCCTAAAGCCACTGGTCCGAAAGGACCGGGAAGGCTGGGGAAAGCGACGACCCGCGAAGTCAGGAGACCTGCCATCGAAGTCACGACTGAACCCGGGCGGGGTGCCTCGGGATGGAGATTTCGATGGATGCCAGACCCAAGGGCCGCAATGCCCGACCCTATTCCGTGGCGCAATCCGCGCCGCACCAGATTCTTGTCTGCAAGGCCTGCAAGCACAAGGATCAGGCCTGCAAGCCGGGCTTCGATCTGCTGAAAAAGCTCCGAACTGCGATTGCATCCTCGGGCCTTGGCGACGCGTTCGAGGTTTCGGGCACCGCCTGCCTTGCGGGCTGCGTGCCAGACCACGGCGAACCCTGCGTCATTGGTTACCGTGCAACGGCCAAAGCCACCTGGCTTTTCGGCGACATCGACCCCGACCAGCCGATTGATGACCTGATCGCCTTCGCCCGCAGCTATGCGGCGTTTGACGACGGCTGGATGACTGCCCGCGATCTGCCGCCCAGCCTTTGCGACACCACGCTCGCCCGCATCCCCGCCGCCATGATCGTCACCCGCGAAGGGTCGATCCAGTGACCGTCCTGGAACTTCGCAACGTCACATGGGGGCCCAAACGCGCCCCTGTGATCCTGCACGACATCTCCTTCACCCTTGCCGAGGGTGAGGTTCTGGCGGTCTGCGGGGCCAATGGTGCGGGCAAGTCCTCACTCCTCCGCCTGCTTTACCGCCATCAGGCCCCTCTCTCGGGCTCGGTGATCCTTGAAGGCCGCGACCTCTGGCTTCGTCCTGCGCGTGAAGCCGCCCGCATCATCGCCGCCGTCCTTCAGGAACAGCCCACCGACTTTGCCCTGACCTGCCGCGAGATCGTCTCTCTGGGCCGCCTGCCCCACCGGCAAGGCATGGGGCCGGGCAGCCGCGACCGGGCGATGACCGATGCCGCGATGGTCCGCATGGACCTTTCCCACCTCGCCGACCGCCGCTTCGGCACCCTCTCGGGCGGCGAGCGTCAGCGCGTCATGGTCGCCCGCGCGCTGGCGCAGGAACCCCGCATCCTTGTGTTGGACGAGCCCACGAACCACCTCGACATCCGTCACCAGCTGGAACTGCTCCGCCTTCTGCGCGGTCTTGGCCTTGCCGTCGTCTGCACCCTGCATGACCTGACGCTGGCCGCCGATTTCGCCGACCGCGTCCTCATCCTCGATCAGGGCCGTGTCATTGCTGACGAAGTCCCGGACGAGGCCCTGACCGAAGCCACCATCGCCCGCGCCTTTCAGGTCATCCCCGTGATCGACCGCTCTGGCACCACCCCCCGTTTCTCCTTCCAACTGGATCACTAGATGAATACCGCCCTCCTCGCGCTCCTCCTCACCGCCACCCCGGCCCTTGCCTTTCCCGTCACCGTGCAAAGCTGCAATCGGCAGATCACTTTCGACGCCCCCCCGGCCCGCGCCATCGCCAATGACGTCAACCTGATCGAGATGATGCTGGCCCTTGGCCTGCGCGACCGCATGGTCGGCTACACCGGCGTCTCCGGCTGGAAGACGCTGGACGAGGGCCTGCGCGCCGGTATCGCCGAACTGCCCGAA
>JANMGI010000153.1:0-2252 GCA_031374565.1 Paracoccaceae bacterium
ACGGGATACCTTTGGAAAAGATCAGCGTTTCGATGACGATGAACGGGGCGGTGATCCCGATCCTCGCGTCGTTCATCGTCGCGGGGGAAGAGCAGGGGGTGGCGCGGGCGGACCTGTCGGGGACGATCCAGAACGACATCCTGAAGGAATTCATGGTGCGGAACACCTATATCTATCCGCCCGAGCCTTCGATGCGGGTCGTGGCGGATATCATCGAATACACGGCAAAAGAGATGCCGAAGTTCAATTCCATTTCAATCAGCGGCTATCACATGCAGGAAGCCGGGGCGAACCTGGTGCAGGAGCTGGCGTTCACGCTGGCGGACGGAAAGGAATACGTCCGGACGGCCATCGAGCGGGGGATGGATGTGGACGACTTTGCCCCCCGGCTGTCGTTCTTCTTCGCCATCGGGATGAACTTCTTCATGGAGGTGGCCAAGCTGCGCGCCGCGCGGATGCTGTGGCACCGGATCATGGACGGGTTCGGGGCGAAGAATACCTCCAGCCTGATGCTGCGGACGCATTGCCAGACCTCGGGGGTAAGTTTGCAGGAGCAGGACCCCTACAACAACGTCATCCGCACGGCCTATGAGGCGATGGCGGCGGTGTTGGGGGGGACGCAATCGCTGCATACCAATGCGCTGGACGAAGCGATTGCCTTGCCGACGGAATTCGCGGCGCGGATTGCGCGGAATACTCAGTTGGTGCTGCAAGAGGAGACGGGGATCACCCATGTCGTCGATCCGCTGGCGGGGTCCTACTACGTCGAAAGCCTGACCAATCAGCTGGCCGAGGAGGCCTGGAAGCTGATCGAAGAGGTCGAGGCGATGGGGGGGATGACGAAGGCTGTCGTCTCGGGGATGCCGAAGCTGCGGATCGAGGAATCGGCGGCGCGGCGGCAGGCAATGATCGACCGGGGCGACGAGGTGATCGTCGGGGTCAACAAGTACCGCAAGGATCAGGAGGACCCGATCGACATCCGGGACATCGACAATGGGGCGGTGCGCGAGGCTCAGGTCGCGCGGCTAAAGACGGTGCGGGCGGGCCGGGATGAGGGTCGCGTCGCGGCGGCGCTGGCAGAGGTGACGCGGCGCGCCGGGGAGGGTGGCAACCTTCTGGAAGCGGGGGTGGAGGCGGCCCGGGCGCGGGCCACGGTCGGGGAGATTTCGGACGCCATGGAAAAGGTATTCGGGCGGCATCGGGCCGAGGTGAAGACCCTCGCGGGGGTTTACGGCGCGGCCTATGAGGGCGACGAAGGCTTCGAGGCGATCCAACGGGACGTGGAGGCGTTCGCGGAGGCAGAGGGGCGGCGGCCGCGAATGCTTGTCGTGAAGATGGGGCAAGACGGGCATGACCGGGGGGCGAAGGTGATCGCGACGGCCTTCGCCGACATCGGGTTCGATGTGGATGTGGGGCCGCTGTTCCAGACCCCGGAGGAAGCGGCGCAGGATGCGATCGACAACGATGTGCATGTGATCGGGATCAGCAGTCAGGCGGCGGGGCATAGGACGCTGGCCCCGCTGTTGATCGAGGAGCTGAAACGCCGGGGGGCGGGGGATATTCTGGTGATCTGCGGCGGGGTCATTCCGCAGCAGGATTATGATTTCCTGAAAGGCGCCGGGGTGAAGGCGATCTTCGGGCCGGGGACGAACATTCCGGCGGCGGCGAAAGAGATTCTGGACCTGATCCGCGCAGCACGGGGGTAAGCGTCCACGCAGAACTGAGTCCGAGACAGTATGTTTTTCAAGGACTTGGCTGTGACCGCTAACAATTTGGCAAGGTTTGGGTTCGACTGGCCCTTGCCAGATTGAGCGCGTTCCGCGCGAAGTGCCCTTGTCTCGCATCTGCGCGCCGGGGCGCGCAACCGGCTCGGAAAAGAGCCTCCGGCGGGAGTATTTGGGAAAGAGCAAATGGCGTTGCTCCTTGCCAAATACTCTGGGGGTTTGGGGGTGAAACCCCCATTGACCGAGGAGAAGCGTCAGCGCCGACGAGAGGAAGGGATTTCGCGCGGAATGCGCTCATCGAGACTACAACTCGATTTCGCCGTTCGGGGCGGGTTTCGGATCCGATTGCGGGGCCATCTTCGGCAGCATCGGCGCGTTGCGGCGGATCAGGATGTCGCCGTTCGGCAGCATCACCGGGGCGTCGTAGTTCTTGATGTCGTCGATCAGCGCGATGAGTTCCTGAAGCTTCGGACCAAGTTCCTTCAGATGCGGCTGAACCTCGTCCAGCGCCTTGCCCATCTCGTCCAG
>JANMGI010000156.1:0-2802 GCA_031374565.1 Paracoccaceae bacterium
GCGCCCCTCTGACGGCGAGGAGACGGTGCCGGTGGCCCGCTGGCTGACCTGACCCGCCACCGCACCGATGGCGTTTGCCACCCCGGCATGTTCTGGCAGGATCATCGGGCAATTCAACCGCTTACCCACCGCGCCGTAGTAAGACGGGGCCGAAGCCCCAAGCCCGATCACCGGGACGCCCAGCTTGACGCTGACCTCGATCACGCCGCGATGCTGCGCAAGCCCCGCCTTGGTCAGCGCATGACGCGCCAGCGCTTCCGGACCTTCGCCAGCAAAACCCGCGTCCTCGCCGAAGGCGGCCTCAAGCAGGCAATCGACCGTCTGCTGCGTCAGCTGGTCCACCACGGCTTGCGCAAAGATCGCGGGACCGGTGGCAAACCGCTCCCCCGCCCCGGTCCTGCGCTTGGCAATCAGCCGCAGCGCCTTTTCCGCCGCAGCCCCGTCCCAGCTGTCCAGCCGCCCCAGCACATGCGCCGCGTCGGAAGGTGTCACTCCGGAAATCATAACCAGCCCCCGCGCCACAAGGCGTTCCAGCGCCGCAACCTCAAGCCGCGAGGTCAGCGCCCCCGCCATCGGCATCGGCTTGACGATCCGGTCCAGCACCGCCAGTTCGCGGGCATTCAACCCACCCCGCTGGCCCGTCATCGGCAGAACGAAGCGCCCGTCCATCTCGCCCACCGCCTCGCTGGAGAGCCAGCGGTCCAGCGCCGCATGGACCATCGGGCCATGATCGACGGCCAGCAACGATACCGGCATCAGCCGCCGGGGGCCAAGGCGCAATCCGCCTGTCAGCCCTTCGGTGATCAGATGCACCTCGCTGTCGCCACCAAGCCCCGTGGTCCGCATGGCGACCGCCTCGACCATGGTGCGAAAACCGCCGACCCGCGCGCCTTCGGGGTCGATCTCGGGCAAGCCGCCGCGCAGAAGCGCCACGTCGGTCGTGGTGCCGCCGATGTCGCTGACCAGCGCATCCGACGCACCCGTAAGCCAGCGCGCGCCGACGATGCTGGCGGCGGGGCCGGACAGGATCGTCTCGATTGGCCTTTCGCGGACCATGGCGGCGCTGATCAACGCCCCGTCGCCCCGCACCACCATCAAGGGCGCGTCGATGCCCACGGACAGAAGATGGCGTTCGCAGGCGGCAACAAGCCGGTCGATCATCCCGATCAGCCGGGCGTTCAGCACCGCCGTAAGCGCGCGCTTCGGCCCGTTCAGGTTGGCGGAAAGCTCGTGCGAGCAGGTCACCGGACGGCCCGTCACCCGGCGGATCAGGTCGCGCGCGGCGATCTCGTGCGCGGGGTTGCGGGTGGCGAACTGCGACGCGACGGCAAAGCCCGAGACGTCGTCACCGAGGGTGCGGACGGCCTGTTCCAAGAGGTCCATATCCAGCGCCGCACGTTCGGTTCCGGCATGGGTATGGCCACCGGCAAGCTTGACCACCGGGTCGCCCTTCAGCGCCTCGGTCAGACCGCTGCGTCCAAGGTCGGCGTCGTCGAAGCCGATGAAGATCAGTGCCACCCGGGCACCCTGGCCTTCGACCAGCGCATTGGTGGCAAGCGTGGTCGACAGCGACACCAGTGCCACATCGGCGGTCTTCACCCCGGCGGCGGCAATAGCGGCATCGACGGCCTGTCCGATGCCCACGGCCAGATCGTGACGGCTGGTCAGCGCCTTGGCCTTGCCAAGGACGGCATTGGCCGCTTCGTCCAGGATCACCGCATCGGTGTAGGTGCCCCCGGTATCGACACCCAGAAAGATCGCCATTCCCGTTCTTGTCCCCGCCCCAGACCCTGCACTCTTTCCTGCCAGCTACGGCAGCTTCACCGCCCTGTCATCCCCGAAAAGCGACATCAGCGGCGTCGCCTGCGCCGATGCGCGGGGGGCAGGTTCAGCATCGTGCGGTATTTCGCGACCGTGCGGCGGGCAACTTCGGCGCCGCCTTGCGCCAGAGCCTGCGCCAGGGCCTCATCCGACAGGGGGTGATCGGGGTCTTCCTCGGCCACCAGTTTCGCCAGCCGGTCACGCAGCGCGCCCGCCGCAGGCCCGCCTTCGCGCGCAGCCTGGGAGAACAGCGCCCGCAGCCACCAGGTTCCGCGCGGAGTGTCCACCGCCGTGCCAGCAACCACCCGGCTGATCGTGCTTTCATGCACTCCGACGGCGGTTGCCACATCGGCCATCGTCATCGGGATCAGCGCACCAAGTCCTGACTCCAGCGCCGCCGTCTGGCGGTGCAGGATGTCCTGCCCGACCGACAGCAGCGTGGCATTGCGCCCCTCGATCATCCGGATCAGCGCCCGCGCTTCGGCCCGGCCCTTGGCCCTGCCCTCGGCGACTGAGACCGAGGGCAGGGCCGAGCGGTTCAGCGACACGATCCAGCCCGACGCGCCCTTCTCGGCGATAAGGTCGGGTTCGCGGACCGGGGCGGCATTGGCCTCGAACCCTGATCCCGGCTTCGGGTCATAGCTGCGCAGCCGTGCGAACGCCTGGCGCAGGTCGGCAAGCTCCAGCCCCGCCTCACGCGCGATGCGGTCGATCTCGCCCTTCGCCAGCAGGTCCAGCCGGTCCAGCAGCACGCGCATCGGTGGGTCCAGCTCGCCCGCCTCCCGGGCTTGCAGGCGCAGGCAGTCGGCCAGGTTGCGGGCGAAAAGCCCGGTCGGCTCGGCGTGATCCTGCAACTTGGCCAGCACGGCTTCCACCGCCGCCACGGCCACACCCAGCTGGGTAGCGATGGACGGCAGAGACCGTCCGATCCAGCCCGAAGGCTCCAGCGCTTCGGCCAGCGCCATGGCGATGCGCAGGTCG
>JANMGI010000505.1:0-1674 GCA_031374565.1 Paracoccaceae bacterium
CTCGGAAGACCCCGTGGCTGCGGCCAAGGTCTGCGAGGCCTACGCCAAGACGAACGAGAATTTCGTCATCATCGGCGGGGCAATGGGCGACACGATTCTGGACCAGGCCGGTGTCAAGGCCGTGGCTTCCATGCCGTCGCGCGAAGAGCTCATCGCTCAGATCGTGTCGTGCATCGGGGCTCCGGGCTCTGCCATTGCCGGGGCCATTGGCGCGCCTGCTTCGAACATCGCAAGCATTCTGTCGACCATCGAGGAGAAGGCTGCGGCCTGATCCCTTGCCTGGTGTGGTTGAATACCGCGCCGTTGGAACCCATCTTAACAAACGGAACTGAAAAATGGCTGATCTGAACAAACTCGCCGAAGAGATCGTTGGTCTGACCCTCCTGCAAGCGCAGGAACTGAAGACCATCCTGAAAGACAAGTACGGCATCGAGCCCGCCGCTGGTGGCGCTGTGATGATGGCTGGCCCGGCTGCTGCTGCAGCGGCTCCGGCTGAAGAGCAGACCGAATTCGACGTGGTCCTGCTGGAAGCCGGCGCGAACAAGATCAACGTGATCAAAGTCGTGCGCGAAATCACCGGCCTGGGCCTGAAAGAAGCCAAGGACCTGACCGAAGCCGGTGGCAAGATCAAGGAAGGCATCTCGAAAGCTGATGCCGAAGCGCTGAAGAAGAAGTTCGAAGAGGCTGGCGCCAAAGCCGAACTCAAGTAATCCAGCACGGGGGCAACCCCGTAGGATAACAGAGCTGGGTCCGACTGTGTCGGTCCCAGCCATGCGCGTCTTGGAAGAAGCTTTCGCGAAAGCTTCTCCCCAGGCGCGGACAGGTTCGGGAGCCACCCTACGGGACGGGCGGCACGAATTGAACCTGGACGGTCTCTTCGCAAGCGGTGCGCGCCCGTGGCCCGACGGGTGGTGTGCCAGCGAAAAAATGAAAGGTACGAACGCACATGGCGCAAGCTTATGTTGGCCAGAAACGTGTCCGCCGCTACTTCGGCAAAATCCGCGAAGTTCTGGAGATGCCGAACCTGATCGAGGTTCAGAAATCCTCCTACGACCTGTTCCTGCGGTCCGGCGATGGCGACAAGCCGCTGGATGACGAAGGTATCCAGGGCACGTTCCAGTCGGTGTTCCCGATCAAGGATTTCAATGAAACCTCGGTGCTGGAGTTCGTCAAGTACGAGCTGGAAAAGCCGAAGTACGACGTGGATGAATGCCAGTCGCGCGACATGACCTATGCGGCACCGCTGAAGGTGACGCTGCGCCTGATCGTGTTTGATGTCGATGAAACCACCGGGGCCCGGTCGGTCAAGGACATCAAGGAACAGGACGTCTACATGGGCGACATGCCCCTGATGACCCACAACGGCACGTTCATCGTGAACGGCACCGAGCGGGTGATCGTCAGCCAGATGCACCGGTCCCCCGGCGTGTTCTTCGACCATGACAAGGGCAAGACCCACTCTTCGGGCAAACTGCTGTTCGCCTGCCGCATCATCCCGTATCGTGGCTCGTGGCTGGACTTCGAATTCGACGCCAAGGATGTGGTTTTCGCCCGCATCGACCGCCGCCGGAAACTGCCGGTGACGACGCTGCTCTATGCCCTCGGCATGGATCAGGAAGGCATCATGGATGCCTATTACGAGACGATCAACTTCCGCCATGTGAAGAACAAGGG
>JANMGI010000229.1:0-3652 GCA_031374565.1 Paracoccaceae bacterium
CGGGCGGAAAGGTTGTCCTCGACCAAGGCCGGATCGGGTGCAGTGCGGAAGGCCGGTGTCTCTGGAACCTGCGGCAGCGGGTCCGAAAGGCCGAAGGTCAAGGCATCATCGCGCAGGCCGATCAGACGCTCTTGCCACCCCTGCGGCCCCCGCTGGAATTGCCGGATCGGCAGCGCGTCAAGAAATTCGTTGGCGACAAGGAAAAGCGGCGCTTCGGGTAAGTCATCGACCCGGTCCACCCAAATGGGGGGATGGGCGGCAAGCGTCGCCGCCTGAACCGCGCGCAGATGGGGGGATGCTTCGACCAGCACGACCTGCGCTGCGGCGTGAAAGCCGGGGACGCCCCGCGTCGCGCGCAGGACGTCGGCCATCAGCGTGCCGCGACCGGGGCCAAGCTCTGCCAGGGTGAAGGGTGTGGGGGAGCCTCGATCCAGCCAGGCCTGCGCAAGAGCCAAGCCGAAAAGCTCACCGAACATCTGGGAAATTTCAGGGGCTGTGGTGAAATCCCCTGCCACACCAAACGGGTCGCGTGTCGTGTAGTAGCCGTGGACCGGATGCAGCAGACATTCGGTCATGTAGTCGGCCACGGTGATCGGCCCGGTCTCGCGGATGCGCTCAGCAAGAAGACGGGCAAGCGGCGTCATCACCTGCGGGCGCGAAGAACGAACCACAGGCCGGCAGCGATCATCGGCAACGACAGAAGCTGGCCCATGGTCAGGCCGACGCCGCCAAACTGCACCGCCCAGCCGATCGGGTTGCCGGGAGAGACGAACTGCACATCGGGCTGGCGGACGAATTCGACCAGAAATCGGGCGATGCCGTAGCCGACAAGGAAGACGCCCATCACGAAGCCCGGCCGTTTCAGCGCGTCGCGCCGGAACACCAGCCACAAGAGAAGCAGCGCCAACACCAGTCCTTCCAGCGTGGCCTGATACAGCTGGCTGGGGTGGCGGGCGCAGGCGCCGACAAGCTCGCCGCAGGTCTGGGCGGCGGCGCCGGGGAAGATCACACCCCAGGGCAGGTCTGTCGGTCGGCCCCAAAGCTCGGCGTTCACGAAGTTCGCAAGGCGGCCCAGCATCAGGCCCACTGGGGCGGCCAAGGCAAGAAGGTCGCCCATCGACAGCATCGGGATCTTTTCGCGGCGGCAGAACCAGATGGCGGCGACCACGACCCCGGCGAAACCACCGTGGAAGGCCATGCCGCCTTCCCAGACCCGCAGGACCTGCCAGGGATCGGCGATATAGGTCGGCAGGTCGTAGAACAGCACATAGCCCAGCCGCCCGCCAAGGATCACGCCAAAGATGATCCAGGTCAGCAGGCGTTCGACCTGCTCGGGGGTCATCGGGGGCTGGCCGATCCAAAGCCGGGGGGTGCGGATGGCGCGCAATACGATCCACAAGCCGAACAACAGGCCGACGATATAGGCCAGCGCGTACCAGCGCAGCGCCAGCTCGTAGCCGAAAAGCTGGACGGAAAAAAGGTTGGGCGAGATGTCGGGGAAGGGGATCATGCGGGCCCTGAGCAGGTGTGACCATGCGGTTTCGCTGCTTGTCGCGGGCGGGGGAAGGGATGTCAACCTGCGGCACGGGCGCGTCTTGCCCTGTCGTCGGCGCGGGGCCATATAGGAGACAAGGACCAGGAGGCCAGCCATGCAGACCCGCAACAAGTTCTTCGATGACATGAGCCAGCTCATGACCAACGCGATGGGCGTGGCCCAGGGGGCCAAGACCGAGGCCGAGACTGCCTTCAAAAGCATGGTCGACCGCTGGATGGCCGACCGCGACTTTGTGACCCGCGAAGAATTCGACGCGGCCCGCGCGATGGCGCAGAAGGCCCGCGAAGAGAACGCAAGCTTGGAGGCGCGGATCGTGGCGCTGGAAGCGGCGCTGGCAAAGAAGAAGGGCTGACCTACGGTCCGCACCGTGCCTGTGCGAAAATCCCCGTAGCACTACAGGCTTTGGTCGCCTAGGGTTCAGGCAGATGACCTTTGACAGGTGCTGCCATGACCATTCACCCCGAAACCCGCGTCGGCCATGTTCACCTCAAGGTCGCCGATCTGGACCGGGCGATTGCATTCTATTCCGGCATCCTGGGGTTCGAGGTGACGCAGCGTTATGGCCAGCAGGCGGCATTCCTGGCGGCGGGCGGCTATCATCACCACATCGGGCTGAACACCTGGGACAGCCTTGGATCGACCCCGCCGCCGCCCGGCCATACCGGGCTTTACCATTCGGCTTTCCTGTTTCCAGACCGCAAATCCCTGGCGCAGGTCCTGAAACGTCTGGTCGCGGCGGGCTATCCCCTGACCGGGGCCACCGATCATGGCGTGTCCGAGGCGCTGTATCTGGATGATCCCGACGGCAACGGGGTTGAACTTTACCGCGACCGGCCGCAGGCCGATTGGCCGCGCGATGCGGATGGGTCGCTTTCGATGATCACCAAGCGGCTGGACGTGCAGGCCCTGCTGGCGGAAGCCGGTTGATCACACCCGAAGCAGCCGGAACGCCGTTGACGCTCCCCACCCGGCAAGGGCGGCCAGCACCAGCGACACCAGCCCGTAAAGCAGCGGTTGTTCCTGGGCCATGTTGAAGATGAACCGCTCCAGCCCTTCCTTGCGCACCCCGATCACCTTTTCCTGACTGGCGACCACGCGCTTGTCGCGCAGAAGGAACAGCCGCACCTTGTATTCACCTTCGGTCAGGTTTGCGGGCAGCACGATGTCGGTGCGAAAGAGTGTGTCCTCGGTCAGCTCGACCTTGCCCTCCAGAATGCGGTAGCGGCCCTCGTTGGTGCGCACGCGCAGCAAAGCCAGCACGAATTCACCCGCCTTGTCCGCCTCGTCCGAGATGCCGATGGCCCGGATCATCCGTTCGATGGTGATCCCGAAGCGCAGGTTGTCGATGTCCGACAGGATGTGGTCAATCGGGCCGGTGGTGGCGACGGCATAGAAGCTTGGCGCGCTGTCGATATGGACCGAGGCATTGTTGACCCAGATGCCGACCACTCGGCCCTTGCGGCGGACAGCCACAGGGGTCGATGGCCCCTCGACTGTGATGATCACCTCCAGAGGCCCACCTTCGGGTGGCGGAGTGTCCCGCTTGACCGCGCCATAGATCAGGATCTCGGATCCGTCAAAATCGGCGGTGATCGACACACGGCTCTGGCTCATCCCCGAGACGATCACTTCCTGCGCAGCGGCGGGCAGGATCAGCCCCAAAAGGAGGATCAGCGCGCGGATCACGGCAGCACCACCGGCGCGACCGAGTAAAGCTCGTCAGGAGTGACCAGAAGGTCGAACGCAATGCGGATGGCAACGGTCAGCACCAGAAGCGAAAGCAGGATACGCAGCTGTTCAGCTTTCAGGCGCACCCCGACCCGCGTGCCGATCTGCGCGCCGATGACGCCGCCAAGGATCAGCAGCAGCGCCAGCATCATGTCGACGGTCTGGCTGTTCACCGCATGCATGACGGTGGTAAAACTGGTGACGAAGATGATCTGGAAGAGTGACGTGCCGATCACCACCTTTGTTGGCATTCCCAGAAGATAGATCATCGCGGGCACCAGGATGAAGCCGCCACCCACCCCCATGATCGCCGACAGGAAGCCCACCGATGCCCCGATCAGGGCCGGAGGGATGACGCTGATGTAAAGC
>JANMGI010000253.1:0-3396 GCA_031374565.1 Paracoccaceae bacterium
CCCGCCGCCGCCCAGACCCCGATGACCGCCGCCGAATTCGAGGCCTACGCCACCGGCAAGACACTTGACTACATCGCTGATGGCGAGGTCTTCGGGCGAGAAGTCTATCTGCCCGGTCGCCGCGTCCGCTGGGCCTTCACCGCCGACGAATGCAAGCTTGGTCGCTGGTATGGCGAAGGCGACCACATCTGCTTTGTCTATGACGGCGACCCCGAGCCGAAATGCTGGACGGTCTGGGCCGAAGGCGATGGCCTTGCCGCCAGCTACTTCACCGACACACCAGACATCCCGCCGCGCCAGGTTCTGCAAACCAGCGAACCCCTTGCCTGTCCCGGCCCCGATGTGGGGGTCTGACCTGATGCTTCGCACCTCCCTTGCCGCCCTCATCTTCGCCGTCGCCACCCCCGGCCTTGCCGAAACGCCGATCACCGCCGAGGTGTTCGAATCCCACGTCACCGGCAAGACCCTGACCTATCAGCAGTTCGACAGCCTTTTCGGCACCGAGGAATACCTTGAAGGCCGCAAGGTCCGCTGGAGCACGGCACCCAACGAATGCCAGTATGGCAGCTGGTATCCGCAGGACGACGACATCTGCTTTGTCTACGAATACGACCCCACCCCTGCCTGCTGGACCTTCTGGCTGCGGGACGGGGCGCTCGTTGCCCTGTCGACGAACGGTATCGCGGGCGAGGAACTGCACGAAGTCGACGCCAGCGATCAGGGCCTGCCCTGCCCCGGCCCGGACGTGGGGGCCTAAGCTTGCGCCTCCTCCTCCTGCTCCTTAGCCTGACTGCCCCCGCCGCCCGCGCCGAAACCCAGATGACCGCGGATGAGTTTCAGGACTGGTCCACCGGCAAGACGCTGGACTACTTCATCGACGGCACCCTCTGGGGCAGCGAAACGCACCTTTCGGGTCGCGAAACGGTCGATGACGGCGAAGGCGACATCTGCAGGCCGGGCCGCTGGTCTCCGCGCGCTGACGACATCTGCTTCACCTATGACGACGGCCCCGGCACCTTCTGCTGGCGCTTTGTGAAGGACGGGGATCAGGTCTTTGCCCAGGATGCCGATGACCTTTCCGCGCCCCGCTTTTCTGTCACCCTGTCCGACGCTCCTGTCGCCTGCTCCAGCACCGATGTGGGGGTGTAGGATGCGCGCCGTTCTGGTCCTCTGCCTTCTCGCCCCCGCACTTCTTGCCCCCGCAGCCTTCGCCCAGACCCCGATGTCGCCGGATGACTTCGACACCTGGTCCACCGGCAAGACGCTCGACTATTCCGTCGATGGCCGGATCATCGGGTCCGAATCCTACGCGTCCGACCGGCAGGTCCGCGACGCCGATACCGGCGGCCCCTGCCTTGACGGCAGCTGGTCCGCCAGTGGCGACCAAGTCTGCTTCGTCTACCCCGCCCGCGACGGGGTCCACTGCTGGACCTACTGGCGCGAGGGCGACGCCGTCTTCGCCAAACCCGTCACCGCAGATCCCACCGATCCACCGCAGCGCGTCACTGTCGCCGACGCGCCGCTGGACTGCCCCGGCCCGGACGTGGGGGTGTGACCATCCGCGTCGCCACACTCGCGTTCCTTCTCTTCGCCGCCAGCCCCGCCTGCGCCGAAGCGCCCCTCACGGCGGAAGAGTTCGACGCCCTCACCCTTGGCCGCACCATGACGTGGTCCGAATTCGGCGCGGTCTACGGGGTGGAACTCTACTTGCCGGGTCGGAAAGTGCGCTGGACGATCGAGGGCGATGATTGTGTGGCCGGCCACTGGTATCAGGACGGCCCGGCCATCTGCTTTCAGTATGAAAACGACATCGCCCCCGACTGCTGGGAAATCACCCGCTCCGGCCCTGATTTTCTCGCCCGCTACACCACCAATTCCCCTGAAACCGATCCTGTCGTGGTGCAGGACACCACCGAAACCCTCGCCTGTTTCGGCCCCGAGGTTGGAGCATGATGCGTGCCCTTTTCATCGCCGCCCTCCTCATGGTTCCAGACCTGGCCTTGGCCCAGGAAACCTCCCCTGACCCAAGCGCCGATCCCCCCCTTGCCGCCGACGCCTTCGAACGCTTTGTCGAGGGCCGCACCATGGACACCTATGACCAGACCGGCCGCTACGGGGTGGAAACCTTCCTGCCCGGCCGCCGCGCAATCTGGCGCGATGCCGACCAATGCCTAGAAGGCAAGTGGAGGCCGCAAGGCGAGATGATCTGTTTCGACTATCAGGGCGTCGATACGTCCTACTGCTGGACCTACCACGACCGTGACGGCTGGCTCATGGCCTGGCTCGACGGCGACCGGAAGAGCGAACCGATCATGCTATACCCCGCAAAAGAGGTCGTGACCTGCGAAGGCTATTTCGGCGTCTGATCCGCAGGGTCGCCGCACGATGCGACTGCCGCGAAGCCCCAAATTTCTTAAGCAAGAAATTTGCCGAATTCCTTCCTCAAGGAATTTCACCCATCCCCGACAGGGCTATGAACCTTCCGCCCAGGAAGGTTAAGCCTTCCTGAATGCCCACAGCCAATCCATTGAAATCGCTAAAGATGCCCAGCCTGTCCTGCGTGGACAGCCGCCGTCAGAACAGGCTTCCCTGCCCGCTTTCCCCCTCGCCCTTCCCCCGCTTCCCAGCCCGTCCCCCGACCACAAGCCGCCCGTCCCGGAACTCGATTTCCAAGCTCGCCGCCTTCTCGGCCCCTGTCTTCGAGGTCACCACCGCCCCGTCGCCCCGCACCACCGCGTAGCCCCGCTTTAAGGTCTCATGATAGCCCAGCGTCGCCCTTGTCCGGTCCAGCGCTTCCAGCCGGTCAGACAGCCGGGCCAGCCGCTGTCCCGGTGCCGCCTCCAGCCGGTCGGCCAGCCGCGCCAGGTCCCGCCGTCCGTCCGACACCTTTCGCCCTGCCTCGCCCAGCATCCGCGCCAGCGCCGGGCCCAGCCGTGCCGCGACGGCCTCCAGCCGCTCCCCCCGCCGCTCCAGCCGCAGCAGGATCGCGCGGCCCAACCGCTCGCCCTTGGCCCCCAACAAGTCTCCCTGCCGCGCCACCAGCCCCCACAGCGCCTGCGGTTGCAACCGCCCGGCCACCCGGTCGAAGTCCCGGTGCTTTTTCGCCACCGCCAGCCCCAGCCCCGACCCCAGCCGCATCCCCGCCGCGTCGAGCCGCTGCCGGGGCGTGGCCACCAGCGTCTCGACCCGGGGCAGCGCCCGCGCCAGATCGCGCAACCGTTGCTGCCGCAAGGTCACGCCCTGCCCGATCCCGCGCACGAGGCGCGCGCCCAGCGCCTCCAACGTGGCCAGCAACTCCAGCCGCACCGGCACCGCCAGTTCTGCCGCGGCCGTGGGGGTCGGCGCGCGCAGGTCAGCCGCATAGTCGATCAACGTGGTATCCGTCTCGTGCCCGAC
>JANMGI010000293.1:0-2188 GCA_031374565.1 Paracoccaceae bacterium
GCCGACCCGCCGTTGATCAAAAGCACGATGGGCTTGCCGTTGATAAGGTCACCCGGCTGCGCGTTGTAGCGTTCACCGCTGCCGGGCGCGCGGCCACGGGTCGACACGATCTCTCCCTTGTCGAGGAAGGCGTCCGACGCGGTGATCGCCTCGTTCAGAAGGCCGCCGGGGTTGTTGCGCAGGTCGAGGACGACGCCCTCCATGTTCTCGATACCGCCAAGTTCCTTGAGGCCCTTGGCCAGTTCATCCTTGATGCCGCTGGTGGTCTGGTCGTTGAAGGTGGTGATCCGCAGCACCACGGTCTTGCCCACGACGCGGCCTTTCACGGCGGTCAGCTTGATCGTGTCACGGATGATCGACACGTCGAACGGTTCCGGCGTGCCCTGACGGACGACGGTGATGATGATCTCGGACCCGATCGGCCCGCGCATCTTTTCCACCGCCTCGTCCAGAAGGAGGCCTGACACGGCCTCGCCGTTGACGTGGGTGATAAAGTCGCCGGACTGGATGCCCGCTTTGGCGGCAGGCGTCCCATCCATCGGCGAGATCACCTTGATGAAGCCCTCTTCCTGGGTGACCTCGATCCCAAGCCCCCCGAACTCACCCCGGGTCTGGACCTGCATGTCCTCGAAGTCCTTGGCGGACAGGTAGCTGGAATGCGGGTCAAGCGATGTGAGCATGCCGTTGATCGCGGCGGTGATCAGCTCGTCCGTCGGGACGTCCTCGACATACTGGCTGCGGACCCGTTCGAAGATGTCGCCGAAAAGGTCAAGCTGTTCGTAGACCGAACTGTCGGTCACCGCTTCCTGCGCGACGAGGGGACCGGCGATCTGTGTGGTCGCGATCACCCCGGCGACGGTTCCGGCCAGGGCGGCCATCACATGCTTCTTCATCCTCGTCAGTCTCCTGTGCGGGCAAGGCCTGCGAACCACGGGATCGGGTCCACGGGCACGGCGCCCTGTCTGAGTTCCATATAAAGCGTTTCCGTGTCGCGCCCACCAGAGCCATCTGCCGACCCCGCCACGAATTCCGCCGACGCTGTCTGCGGCCCGCCCATCAGGCCAAGGGGCGCGTCGGCGGCAACAACCTCTCCCACTTCGCCATACAGGGTTTCCATGCCTGCAAGCACCATGAGATAGCCGTCACCTGGCTCAAGGATCATCACATTTCCGTAGTCAAGCAGTGGACCCCGGTAGCGGATGGTGGCGGGCCAGGGCGCCGAGACCAGCGCGCGGGGTTGGGTTGCAAGCGTGACACCCGGACGGCGGACACCGGCGGCGTCGGCTTCGTCCGGGCGGCGCAGCAACGTGCCCAGGGCGGGCAGGGGCAGGTGGCCTTTCGTGCCGGCGAAACTGGCGCCGCTTTCCACATCTGGTGACAGGCCTGCGGCAAAGGCGTCCAGCGTGTCGGCGCTGTCCAGCAGGCCCTTCAGCACCTCCGGGTCCTCGATGAAGCGGATCGGCAAGTCGGTGCGGTCAGAGATCGCTTGCGACAGTTCGGTCCGCGCCTCTTGTGCGGTGGCAAGGCCGCGTTCCAGCACCGTGCCCGCCGAAAGCTGCAAGGCGCGCAGGTCGGCCAGTTCCTGCAACTGGACCTTCAGGGCCAGCGCCTCGACCTGCAGGGCCGGGGTGACATCGGCCAGTATCATCCCCGACCGGGCAGACCCCACCGCACCCTCGGGGTGAAGCAGCAGAAGGGGTCCGGGGTTCGCCTCCATCGTCGCCAGCACCCCCAGAAGCCGCCCGATCCCGTCGCGCTTGGCATCGAAGGCCTTTGTCAGCACCGCCTCACGCAGGGCCGCCTCGCGCAGCGCACCCCGAAGGGCGCCCAGGCCGGATTCGTAGGCGCGGATCGTCTGGGACAGGGCCGTGACCCGGTCCCGCGCCTCGGTTGCGGCGTCCAGCGCTGCCACCGCGTCCTGCAATTCGGCCGAGGCTTGAGCCGCCTGTTCGGCCACGGTCTCGGCCCCGGCGGGCAAAGCGACAAGCAGCGCAAGGGCGGCGGCGCGGATCATGCGGTCAGGGGCTGGCCAACAAGCGTCTGGCCCATAAGCGTCTGGCCGGTCATCTCGGCGGGCTGGGCCAAGCCCATCAGCTGCAAGAGCGTGGGGGCAATGTCGGCAAGCTTGCCGCTGCGCAGGGTCGCGCCGGGGGGGCCGCCGACAAGGATGACCGGGACCGGGTTCACC
>JANMGI010000309.1:0-4449 GCA_031374565.1 Paracoccaceae bacterium
CACGGTTCACTTGCACCCGCTTGATCTTTGCAACCTGGCTTGCAGCCATTGCTATTCGGCATCGTCGCCGCTGAAGCGGACGATCTTGCCGTTGGAGCCGCTGTTGCGCGCCCTGCCGCGGCTGCGGGCCGAGGGCTATGAGGTGATCAGCCTGTCGGGCGGAGAGCCGTTGCTTTACCCCTTTCTGGCACCGTTTCTGGCAGCGGCGCGGGCCGAAGGGTTCCGGACCGCAGCGATCACGAACGGGTTCAGGGTAACGGCCCGGCACCGCGCTCTGCTCGACGGAATCGATCATCTTGCCATCAGTTTCGACGGGCTGGAGGTGCTGCACAACCGGATGCGCGGGCATCCGCAGGCCTGGGCGCGTGCGGTGGCGGGTCTGCGCTATCTGGCCGAGATCGGCAAACCGGCGGCGGCGGCGTTTACGGTCACGCGCGAGTCACTGGCCGAAGTCCCGGAGTTCATCGAGCTGTGTGCAGGACTGGGCGTGCGGGCGGTGCAACTGCGTCCTTTGGTCCTGGCCGGGCGGGCCTATCAGGAGGCGGCAGATCTGGCTCTAAGCGAGGCCGACCGGGCGCGGGTGTGGCTGATGGCGCAGACCCTGAAACTGGCCTGGGAAGACGAGATCGCGGTGCATGTCGACCTGGCCCCTGCCGAGGCGATTGCGGCCGATGCCGGGGCGTGGAGCCTTGCTCTGAACGGCGGGCCAGAGCAGCGGCTGTCGGATGCGGTCAACCCGCTGGTGATCACGCCAGAGGGCAAGCTGCGGCCCTATACCTATGATTTTCCAGAAGAGTTCGATCTTGGCCAGTTGCAGGATCTGGCACCTTCCCGGAGGATATGGATTGCCCAAGGCCTGCCGCGTCTGCGCCGGATCCTGGCGCGCACCCTTCATGCCGCCGCATTGGAGGAGGGATTTCTGGACTGGTTCGCCTTTCAGCGCGACGCGGCCCGGGGAAGGCGAGAACTGACCGCCTGAGCCCGCCCGCGTCATCGCCCTGTTACCGGACTACGGCATCAAGCCTGTGGAAAACCGCCCGAGCACTCACGCGCTTGGGGGTTGCCACGGCGAAAACGCCAGATATAGTTTCGGTCAACGGGCGGTGTCCCCGCCCTTTCGACCGGATGGTTGACGGGCCAGGCGCGGAGTCTTTGACGGAATG
This sequence comes from Paracoccaceae bacterium, assembly GCA_031374565.1. Taxonomy (GTDB): domain Bacteria; phylum Pseudomonadota; class Alphaproteobacteria; order Rhodobacterales; family Rhodobacteraceae; genus Tabrizicola. The sequence goes on from JANMGI010000309.1 coordinate 1,164, forward strand.
GACGGCGATTTCAGAACCCAGTTTGTGCGTGATCCTGCCGCACTGAAGCACTACCCCGCGCTGGTGCTGAATGCCGACTATCGCCCGCTAAGCTACTATCCGCTGTCGCTTTGGCCCTGGCAGGAGGCGATCAAGGCCGCTGTGCTTGATCGGGTGCAGATCGTCGCCGAATACGATCAGGTGGTGCACAGCCAACGACAAGTGTTCCGGATACCCTCGGTCGTGGTGCTGAAAGATTATGTGAAACCCCAGAAGCGCGTGGCATTCACGCGCTTCAATCTTTTTCTGCGCGACGAATTCTGCTGCCAGTATTGCGGTGCGAAGGGCGATCTGACGTTCGACCACGTGCTGCCCCGGTCGCGCGGCGGGATCACCAGCTGGGAGAACGTGGTGGCAGCCTGTTCGCCCTGCAACCTGCGCAAGGGCTCGCGCACGCTGAAGCAGGCGGGGATGTATCTGAACCGGCTGCCGCGCCCGCCTTCGGCCGAGGAAATGCAGAGCCACGGTCGCCGTTTCCCGCCGAACCATCTGCATGAAAGCTGGATGGATTACCTGTACTGGGATGCCGAACTGGAGGCGTGATTTTGCAAGCGCTGCCAGCAATCCGACTTGCCCTTCCCGGCGATGCCGAGCGCTATGCAGCAGCAGCGGACCGGTTGTTCCGCCAGTCTTACGGGCATGATGCCGCGCATGCCGCCGTCATGGACGATCATTGCGCCAAAGCATACGCAGTCGCGCGGATTGCAGCGCAGCTTTCCGCGCCGAATGTCACAGCACTTGTTGCAGTGTCCGGGGCTGATATCCTTGCTTTCGCACAAATTCTTGCCACTGGAGGCGACGGCGAGATTGAGCGTTTTTACGTCGACCGGGACTGGCACGGTCGTGGGCTCGCGCAGCGTCTGATGCAGGACGTGGTTGGCAGGGCAACGGCGCTGGGGCTTACCTCTCTGCGCCTTGGTGTATGGACCAGAAACGAACGCGCAATCGCCTTCTACCGTCGCCAGGGCTTTGTTCCGGCGGGCACCGTTGACTTTCTTCTGGCCGGTCTTCCGCAATCGGATTTGATGATGCAGCGCAGCTTGTGATCCCGTCTCTGATGTTTGATCCGGAGTGTCACCGTGCTAGACAGCAGTCGCCCTAACGGGTAGAAGCGCCCTGTTAGCGCTAACGGCAGCTGCCAAGGAGAGACCATGGTTTCGCGTGTCATTCCGGTGGATGTCTTCGATCTGGTGATCTTTGGCGGCACGGGCGACCTTGCGCGCCGTAAGATCCTGCCGGGGCTCTACCGGCGGTTTCTGGCGGGTCAGATGCCGGAGGACAGCCGGATCATCGGGGCGGCGCGGGCCGACCTGACGGACGAGAGTTTCCGCCAACAGGTGCGCGAGGCGATTGCCGAGTTCGTGCCGAAAGCCCGGCAGGATGCGGCGGTGATCGAGGGGTTCCTGGGACGCATCCACTATGTCGCGATTGACGCGACCGGCACGAACGGCTGGGCGGCGCTGAAGGCACTGATGCGCGAGAATGTCGTTCGGGCCTTCTATTTCTCGGTCGCTCCCAGCCTGTTTGGTGACATCGCACAACGGCTGTCAGAGCACGGGATCGCCGACGCCTGGAGCCGGATCGTGGTGGAAAAGCCGTTCGGGCGGGACCTTGCGAGTGCGAAGGCGCTGAACGCGGTGCTGGCAAAGCACTTCACCGAGGCGCAGATCTACCGGATCGACCATTACCTGGGCAAAGAGACAGTGCAGAACCTGATGGCGGTGCGCTTCGCCAACATCCTGTTCGAGCCGCTGTGGAAGGCCGAATATATCGACCATGTCCAGATCACCGTGGCCGAAACCGTGGGGGTGGACGGGCGCGGGGCCTATTACGACAAGTCGGGTGCCATGCGGGACATGGTGCAGAACCACCTGATGCAGCTTTTGTGCCTGATCGCGATGGAGCCTCCATACCATTTCGACCCGGACGCGGTGCGGGACGAAAAGCTGAAGGTCATCCGCGCGCTGAAGCCGGTGCCGCCGGAGGATATCGTGCGCGGGCAGTACGGGGCGGGGAAGGGCGAGAAGTCTTATGTCGTCCACTCGGAAAACCCGACCTCGAAGACCGAAAGCTACATCGCGCTGAAGGTGGCGATTTCGAACTGGCGCTGGCAGGGGGTGCCGTTCTACCTGCGGACCGGGAAACGGTTGCGGGCGCGGGCGTCCGAGATCGCGATCACCTTCAAGCAGCCCCCGCATGCAATCTTTGACGATGCGGCAGGCTGGCACGAAAACGTGCTGGTGATCCGGTTGCAGCCGAACGAGGGCATGAACCTGATGGTGATGATCAAGGAACCGGGACCGGGCGGCATGCGCCTGATGCAGGTGCCCTTGGACATGTCTTTCGCCGCTGTCCTTGGCGACGAGGCCGAAGAGACGCCGGATGCCTATGAACGGCTGATCATGGATGTGATCCGGGGCAATCAGACCCTGTTCATGCGCGGGGACGAGGTCGAGGCGGCCTGGGCCTGGTCCGATCCGATCATTCAGGGCTGGGAAAGCCGGGGCGACAAACCGCAGACCTATGATCCGGGATCCTCGGGCCCGGAAGACGCGTTGATGCTGATGCACCGCGATGGGCGGCGCTGGCGGGAGATACGCGAATGAAACTTGAGACTTATCCTGACCGCGAATTCCTGATGCTTGATCTTGCGAACACCATCGCGGGCCAGCTTGCAGATTTCCTGCGGCGGGAGGGCAAGGCGACGCTTTCGGTGCCAGGAGGAACCACTCCGGGGCCGATTTTCGACACGCTGTCGGGGGTGGATCTGGACTGGGCGAATGTCGCGGTCGTCCTGAACGACGAACGCTGGGTGCCCGAGACGTCGGAGCGGTCGAACACCCGGCTGCTCCGCGAGCGGCTGATCCGGGGACGGGCGGCGCAGGCGCAGCTGGTGCCTTTGTATGCACCGGCCGACCAACCCGAAGAGATGCTGGCTGCGCTGGAAGACGGTCTGCGGCCGCATCTGCCGATTTCGGTTCTCTTGCTGGGCATGGGGGCGGACATGCACACGGCAAGCCTTTTCCCCGGCGCGGACCGGCTGGAGGAAGCGCTGTCGGCGCAAGCGCCCCTGCTGTTGCCAATGCGCGCGGAAGCGGCAGGTGAACCACGGATCACCCTGACCGCGCCGACCCTGCGCGAGGCGTTCAATATCCACATCCTGATCACCGGGCCGGAAAAGCGCGCCGCGCTGGAGCGTGCGATGACGCTGACCCCGATGGAAGCACCCGTTCGGGCGGTCCTTGAC
>JANMGI010000417.1:0-6898 GCA_031374565.1 Paracoccaceae bacterium
CCGATGTTCGCTTTTGCAGAAACCGCGCCCAAACGAAAAAAACAGGTTGACGGAATCGTGACAATCAGCCCAATTTGCGCCCCGGGGGAGGAACCCAAGTGACAGACGTGACAGCAGGGGTCGTCAGCGACCTTTTCATCATCGGCGGTGGGATCAATGGCTGCGGCATCGCCCGCGACGCCACCGGCCGCGGTCTGTCCGTCACGCTGGCCGAACAGGGCGACCTTGCCCAAGGCACGTCTTCGGCATCGACCAAGCTGTTCCACGGCGGGTTGCGCTACCTGGAGTACTTTGAGTTCCGCCTTGTCCGCGAGGCGCTTGAAGAACGCGAGACGCTCCTCGTTGCCATGCCCCACATCTCCTGGCCGATGCGCTTCGTGCTGCCGCTCTCTCCGGACATGCGCTTTGACAGTGACACGCCCACCGCGCGCCTGCTGGGCTGGGTGATGCCCTGGGCCAAGGGTCGTCGCCCTGACTGGCTGATCCGTCTTGGCCTTTTCCTGTACGACACGATGGGCGGCCGCAAGATCCTGCCTGCGACCCGAACGGTCGACCTGACAAAGGACCCCGCTGGCAGACCCTTGAAGCCGAAATTTGCCAAGGCGTTTGAATATTCTGACTGCTGGGTGGAAGACTCGCGCCTTGTCGCCCTCAATGCCCGCGACGCAGCTGACCGCGGCGCGCGTGTCATGACCCGCACCCGCGTCACCACCGCCGCGCGGCAGGGCGATCTTTGGCAGGTGACGACCGAAGGCCCGCATGGCACCGAACACCACCGCGCCCGTGCGCTTGTCAACGCCGGTGGCCCCTGGGTCGAAGATGTGATCCGCAACGTCGCCCGCATCAACTCCACCGAAGGCGTCCGCCTGGTGCGTGGCAGCCACATCGTCACGAAGCGTCTCTTCGACCACGACCGCTGCTACTTCTTCCAAGGCTCCGATGGCCGCATCATCTTTGCCATCCCGTATGAGCAGGACTTCACCCTGATCGGCACCACTGACAAGGACCATCAGGGTGCGCCCAAGGATGCCCACTGCACCGATGAGGAACGCGATTACCTCCTGACCTTCGCCAGCCAGTATTTCGCCAAGCCCGTGACCCGCGACGATGTGGTCTGGACCTATTCCGGTGTCCGTCCCCTCTATAACGACGGGGCCAAGTCGGCCACCGCCGCCACCCGCGACTATGTCTTGAAGCTGGACGACACTGGCGCTCCGCTCTTGAACGTCTTCGGCGGCAAGATCACCACCTACCGCCGCCTTGCCGAATCCGCGCTGGCCAAGCTGACCCCGTTCTTCGCGCAAGCGAAACCCGCCTGGACTGCCCGCGTGCCCTTGCCCGGCGGCAATTTCCCGCAGGACGGCGTGGCCGCGTTGACCAGCAGACTCAAGACGCAGCACCCGTTCCTGACCGACTACTGGGCCGGGCGCCTGATCCGCGCCTACGGGACCGAGGCCGCGCTGATTCTTGGGTCCGCCACTTCAGCGGACGCTTTGGGGCAGGACTTCGGGGCCACGCTGACCGAGGCCGAAGTGCGCTGGCTGATGTCACATGAATTCGCGGTTGGTGCCGCAGACGTGGTCTGGCGGCGCTCCAAGCTGGGTTTGCGGATGACCGCCGACCAGATCGAACGACTTGACCGCTTCATGGCTGACGCGGGCCGGGCGGACGCTGCGCGGGCGATCAGCCCGGCGGCGGAATAGGGGGTAGGGGATGACGCTGGAGTTTCAGGGGGTCTCACGGCAGGTCGCGGGCAGGGTGCATATCCACCCCACCGACCTGACCTTGAAGAACGGCACGATGAACGTGCTTCTGGGGCCGACCCTTGCGGGCAAGACCAGCCTGATGCGGCTGATGGCGGGTCTCGACAAGCCGTCCACGGGCCGCATCCTGTGGGAAGGCACCGATGTCACTGGCCAGCGCGTGCAGGACCGCAAAGTCGCGATGGTCTACCAGCAGTTCATCAATTACCCGGGCATGACGGTCTATGAAAACATCGCTTCGCCCCTGCGGCTGATGGGCAAATCCAGCGCCGAGATCGACAAGGCTGTCCTTCAGACCGCCGAAATGCTGCGCCTGACCCCGATGCTGAAGCGCAAGCCGCTGGAACTGTCGGGTGGCCAGCAACAGCGCTGCGCTTTGGCCCGGGCGCTGGTCAAGGGTGCTGGGCTGGTACTTCTCGACGAACCCCTCGCCAACCTTGACTACAAACTGCGTGAGGAATTGCGCGTCGAAATCCCCCGGATTTTTGAGGCTTCGGGCGCGATCTTCGTCTACGCCACCACTGAACCGGAAGAAGCTCTGCTTCTGGGCGGCAACACTGCCACCCTGTGGGAAGGCCGCGTCACCCAGTTCGGCCCCACGCCAACGGTGTACCGGCTGCCTGCCGATGCGCAGACCGCCCGGGTCTTCAGCGACCCGCCGATGAACTTCGTCCCCTGCCGCAAGGAAGGCGCCCGCCTTTCCTTCGGCGAAAGTGCCCATGCGCCCGCCGAAGGCCCCACGCGCGATCTGCCCGACGGCACCTATACCGCCGGGTTCCGCGCCAACCACATCGCCCTCAACCGCCATACCGGCGACGCCGTCGAATTCCGCTGCACTCTGGGTGCCACCGAGATCACCGGGTCGGAAACCTTTGTCCACCTGACCCACGGCGGCGACCGCTGGGTCGGGCTGATCCATGGCGTGCATCCCTTGACGGCGGGGGCGCAAACCTCGGTCTTCGTCGATCCCGCCCACGTCTATCTTTTTGACAGCACGGGCCGTCTTGCCGCGCCCGCCCCTTATGCGATGGCGGCCTGAATGTCCCGGATCACGCTTTCCAACCTTGCCCACAGCTACCTGGTCAACCCGACCAGCGACGCCGACTTTGCGCTGAAGGAAATGGACCACGTCTGGGATGACGGCGGGGCCTACGCCCTGCTTGGTGCTTCGGGCTGCGGCAAGACCACGCTTCTGAACATAATCTCCGGCCTTGTTCGCCCCTCGCAGGGCCGCGTCCTGTTCGGTGACCGCGACGTGACCGATGCCGCGACCACCGAACGCAATATCGCGCAGGTGTTCCAGTTCCCCGTCGTCTACGACACGATGACCGTGCGCGAAAACCTTGCCTTCCCCCTGCGCAACCGGGGCATGGACGCGGGTTACATTGCCAAGCGCGTCGGCCAGATCGCCCAGATGATCGGGATGGAGGACATCCTGTCGAAAAAGGCGCGCGGCCTGACCGCCGACGCCAAGCAAAAGATCAGCCTTGGCCGCGGCATGGTGCGCGAGGATGTGAACGCCATCCTCTTCGACGAACCCCTGACCGTCATCGATCCCCACATGAAATGGGAGCTGCGGACCCAGCTGAAGCAGCTGCACCGTGAGTTCGGCCATACGATGATCTACGTCACCCATGACCAGACCGAGGCTTTGACCTTCGCGCAGAAGGTCGTCGTGATGCATGAAGGCCGCGTCGTCCAGATGGGCACCCCGGAAGATCTGTTCGAGACCCCGGCGCACACCTTCGTCGGCTACTTCATCGGCTCGCCTGGGATGAACCTCCTGGACGCCGAGATTGTAGGGTCCGAGGCGCGTCTTGGGGGCGTGTCGCTGCCTTTGGGCGCTGTCTACGGGCCGACCACGGGCCGCACCCAGATCGGCATTCGGCCGGACTACGTGACCTTGTCCGATCAAGGGCTTCCCGTGACGGTGAAGCGGGTCGAGGACGTGGGCCGCCACCGCATCGTCCGGGCCGAATTCCAGGGCCAGCCCCTGAATGCGATCCTGTCCGAAGGGATGTCCGTGCCCGTCGACCCCCGCATCAGCTTTGCGCCCGCAAAGATCAACGTGTACGCAAATGACTGGCGCGTCGCGCCGATGGGGGGCTGACCGATGGAAAAGACCCAGAACAACAAGGCCTGGTTCCTTGTCCTTCCGGTTCTCGTGCTGGTCGCCTTTTCGGCGGTCCTGCCCCTGATGACCGTGGTGAACTACGCCTTCAACGACACCTTCGGGGAAAACGCGTTCTTCTGGAACGGCCTTGGCTGGTTCGAGGAAATGCTGTCCTCGGACCGTCTGCACGACGCGCTGCTGAGGCAGTTCCTGTTCTCGGCCATCATCCTGGCCATCGAGGTGCCGCTCGGCATCTACATCGCGCTGAACATGCCCAAGAAAAGCTTCTGGGCCAGCTTTTGCCTGGTCCTGATGGCGCTGCCCCTACTGATCCCCTTCAACGTCGTCGGCACGATCTGGCAGATTTTCGGGCGCGGCGACATCGGCCTCCTGGGCCATACGCTTGAGGTGATGGGGCTAGACTACAACTACACCAACGATGCCTTTGACGCCTGGGTCACCATCATCATCATGGACGTCTGGCACTGGACCTCGCTCGTCGCCCTTCTGTGCTACGCTGGCCTCCAATCCATCCCGCAGGCCTACTACCAGGCTGCCCGTATCGACCAGGCCAGCCGCTGGAGCATCTTTCGCTACATCGAACTGCCGAAAATGGCCGGCGTCCTGCTGATCGCGGTCCTGTTGCGGTTCATGGACAGCTTCATGATCTACACCGAGCCCTTCGTCCTGACGGGCGGCGGCCCCGGCAATTCGACCACCTTCCTGTCGATCGACCTGGTGAAAATGGCGGTCGGACAATTCGACCTTGGCCCCGCAGCTGCGTTCAGCCTGATGTATTTCCTGGTGATTCTGCTGGTGTCATGGGTGTTCTACACCGTCATGACGACCCTTGATAAGCAGGAGTCCAAGTGATGCGCATCAAACCCTCGGCCATCGTGATGACCGTCTATCTGCTGTTCCTGTTGATCCCGATCTACTGGCTGATCAACATGAGCCTGAAGACCAATACCGAAATCGTGTCATCCTTTACGCTGATCCCGCAGAACCTGACGTTCCAGAACTACGCCACGATCCTGACCGACCCGGCCTGGTACATGGGCTATGTGAACTCGATCATCTACGTCACGATGAACGTGGTCATCTCGCTGACCGTCGCGCTGCCCGCGGCCTACGCTTTCAGCCGGTATGACTTCATCGGCGACAAGCACCTGTTCTTCTGGCTTCTGACCAACCGGATGGCCCCTCCGGCGGTGTTCGCGCTGCCGTTCTTCCAGCTTTATTCCAGCGTGGGCCTGTTCGACACCCACATCGCCGTCGCCCTTGCGCATTGCCTCTTCAACGTCCCCCTCGCGGTGTGGATCCTGGAGGGCTTCATGCGCGGCGTGCCGAAGGAAATCGACGAGACCGCCTATATCGACGGCTATTCGTTCGGCGGGTTTTTCGTGAAGATCTTCATGCCCCTGATCGCCAGCGGCATCGGGGTCGCGGCCTTCTTCTGCTTCATGTTCTCATGGGTGGAACTCTTGCTGTCGCGCACCCTGACATCGGTCAACGCCAAGTCCATTGCCGCCACGATGACCCGCACCGTCAGCGCCAGCGGCATGGATTGGGGTGTCCTTGCTGCCGCAGGGGTGCTGACCATCATCCCTGGTGCGCTCGTGATCTACTTCGTGCGCAACTATATCGCCAAGGGCTTCGCCCTGGGGAGGGTGTGATGATACAAACCCGCTGGACCGCGATCTACCTCACACTTGCCGTCCTGATGGCCGTGATCCTCGCCCTTCTCCTCTGGGCTGTCCCCATCGACGATGACGGGGTCCGCGAATGGACTGGGCAACTGGTCGACGGCTTCTGGATGGCCTGGACCTTCCCCGTGGCCCTCTTCTTCTGGATCATCGCCAGCCTCCTCATCATCATGACGCTGCTGGCGATCCGCTTTCCCGAAACCCCCCGCGTCGGCGTGTTGCGGATCGAGACCACACGCGGTGACCGGCTTTTCATCACTCTTCTGGGCACAGCCTTCATCCACCTTGGCTGGCTTTTCTTTGCGGGCCCCGACATCCTCTGGGGCGCGCTCATCCTCTCCCTCGTCTATGCCGCAGCGGTCTTCCGCTGGGTGTGATGAGGGGACAGACGACCCCGGGACGGGCAGCCAACCCGGGCAAGACCAAACTGAAACGTCTCAACATTCTGGGAGGAATCACATGAGACTACGTTCAACCGCAACGGCCATGGCGCTTGCGCTGGTGGCAATGCAGGCCCCCGCCTGGGCCGACATCGAGGCGGCGAAGGCCTTCCTCGACAGCGAAATCGGCGATCTGTCAGTGCTGCCTCGCGCTGATCAGGAAGCCGAAATGCAGTGGTTCGTCGACGCCGCCAAGCCCTATGCCGGCATGGAAATCAAGGTCGTCTCGGAAACCATCGGCACGCACGAATACGAATCCAAAGTGCTTGCCCCGGCGTTCGAGGCAATCACCGGGATCAAGGTCACCCACGACCTGATCGGCGAAGGCGACGTTGTCGAAAAGCTGCAGACGCAGATGCAGACCGGCGAGAACATTTACGACGCCTATATCAACGACTCGGACCTGATCGGTACCCACTGGCGCTACCAGCAGGCCCGCAACCTGACCGACTGGATGGCAGGCGACGGCGCTGCCGTGACCAACCCGGGCCTCGATCTGGCCGACTTCATCGGTCTGTCGTTCACCACCGGCCCGGACAAGAAGCTTTACCAGCTGCCCGACCAGCAGTTCGCGAACCTTTACTGGTTCCGCTACGACTGGTTCAACGACCAGAAGACCAAGGACGACTTCAAGGCCAAGTATGGCTATGACCTGGGCGTTCCGGTCAACTGGTCGGCCTATGAAGACATCGCCGAGTTCTTCACCGGGCGCGACATGGCTTACGCGGGCGGACCGGCAACCGGCGTCTATGGCAACATGGACTACGGCAAGAAGGACCCGAGCCTCGGCTGGCGCTACACCGATGCGTGGATGTCCATGGCCGGTATGGGCGACGTGGGCGAACCGAACGGCCTGCCGGTCGACGAATGGGGCGT
>JANMGI010000418.1:0-2244 GCA_031374565.1 Paracoccaceae bacterium
GCGTTTAGCTCACTTCCCGGGCCTTTCGCTCGAAGGCGATGGGGCTCTGGAAGCCGAGCGATGAATGCCGCCTGACGGGGTTATAGAACCCGTCAATGTATCTGGCGACGGCGTTTTCGGCCTGCTGGCGGGATTGCCATGAGTCCGGCCAGATCAGCTCCGACTTGATGGTCTTGAAGAACGTGAGGAGGATCAGAAAACAGTCCAGTGGACTGTTTTCCCGACGCAAGACCATCGAGTTGTCGTAGCAGTTTCCGCGCCCGCTCATTGAGATCTGGACACCGCGTTTGCGGAGCAGCGCCTGATAGTCGACAGAGCAGTATTGCGATCCGCGGTCGGAATGGTGAACCAGCCCCGGCGCGGGGTTGCGAGCCACGAGAGCACGGCGCAGGGCTTCAACCGCGAGGTCGCGCTTCAGACGGTCACTCGTCGCCCAGCCGACGACGCGCCGGGAGAAGAGGTCCAGGACGACGGCAAGGTAGAGCCAGCCCTCTGCCGTCCAGATGTAAGAGATGTCTGCCCCCCACTTCCGGTCCGGGCCATCCGCCGTGAAGTCCTGTGCCACAAGGTTCGGCGCGACGGGCCAGGCATGTTCACTGTCCGTCGTCCGCTTGAAGCGCCGTTTTTGCCGCGCGATCAACTGGTTCTCGCGCATCAGCCGTGCCGTGCGATGCCGCCCGATCTCGTGCCCTTCGTCCACGAGATCGCGGTGCATGCGCGGGCTGCCATAGGTGCCGTTCGACAGCGCGAAGGCCGTCCGGATATGCGCCAGATAGACCATGTCCTGCTGCTGGCGACGACAGGCAGGCCGTTCCTGCCAGGCGAAGAAGCCGCTCTGGCTGACCCCAAGGACGCGGCACATCTGGCTGATCGGGAAGCTGGCCTTCTCTGCATCGATGAAGGCGAACTTCACCGATTTCCCTCCCTCGCGAAGAAGGCCGCGGCTTTTTTTAGAATGTCGCGCTCCTGCTTCAGGACCGCATTCTCCCGCCGAAGCCGCTTCAACTCGGCATGGACATCGACGGGTGCCTCACTCGGCTCACCGACATCACGCTCTTGGCTCAGCCAGCGCGTCAACGTCGATAGCCCAACCCCCAGATCCTCAGCGATCTCCCGCCGCGTCCGGCCACTGGTCAGTGCCAGCCGCACCGCTTCACGCCGAAACTCCGGCGTCGGTCTGTTCCCGTTTCCCATAGAACACCTCCTGGTTCCTCAGTTGGTGCTCTCCACAGTTTCCGGGCAAGTCCACAGTGGGCCCCGCCGAGCGCGGGGCTTTCGCCATTTTTTGTGGCCAAGTCCGGAGATTGCATACGCACAACTGCGTTCGCCATGGCGCTGGTCGGCCATGAAATGCTATGCGGGCGCGATACGCCAGGGTTGCCCTAGCGCGTTGAACCGGGAGGCGACGATGACGGCGGGAAAGGTGGCTCTGGTCACGGCGGGCGGATCGGGGATGGGAGCCGCGGCAGCGCGACGGCTCGCGGCGGACGGCTACAGTGTGGGCATTCTGTCGTCCTCCGGCAAAGGCGAGGCTTTGGCCGAGGAACTGGGCGGCATCGGCGTCACCGGGTCCAACCAGAACCCGGACGACGTGGCGCGCGTGGTTAAGGCTGTCATGGCGAAATGGGGCCGGATCGACGTGCTGGTGAACAGCGCCGGGCACGGTCCGCGCAAGCAGATCCTGGAGCTGACCGATGCCGACTGGCAGGGTGGCATGGATGTCTACTTCCTGTCCGCGATCCGGCCGATCCGGCTGGTGACGCCGATCATGCAGGCGCAAAAGTCCGGATCGGTCATCAACATCTCGACCGCCTGGGCCTTCGAGCCATCGGCGATGTTCCCGACCTCGGCGGTGGCAAGGGCGGGGCTGGCGGCCTTCACCAAGATTTATGCCGACACATATGCCCCCGACAACATTCGCATCAACAACATCCTGCCCGGCTGGATCGACAGCCTGCCCGCGACCGAAGAGCGTCGTCAGGGCGTTCCAATGCAGCGCTACGGCAAGGCGGAGGAGATCGCGGCGACGGTTGCGTTCCTGGCCTCGGACGGGGCGGGGTACATCACCGGGCAGAATCTGCGGGTCGACGGTGGCGTGACGCTCAGCGTCTGAACGGGCAGCGTCTGAACGTTGCATGCTGCGGTCCGGCGGGGTATCCCCAATGAAACACGTGGGGGAAACATGAGCCGCGCATTCGTCTTTCCGGGGCAGGGCGCCCAGACCATCGGGATGGGCAAGGCCTT
>JANMGI010000464.1:0-3065 GCA_031374565.1 Paracoccaceae bacterium
GCATCGGTGGCCTATATGCTGTGGCTGGCCTGGAAGATCGCCAATTCGGGCGCGCCGGGTGAGGGGCGGGCCAAAGCCGTGCCAATGACATTCCTGCAGGCGGCAGCGTTCCAATGGGTGAACCCCAAGGCCTGGGCAATGGCGCTGGGGGCAGTTGCGGCCTATGTCACCGAGCCGTCGGTCTGGGCCTATGCCACGGTTGCCGGGGCCTTCGCCTGCGTGAACCTGCCATCGGTATCCATCTGGGCCGGAGCGGGGCAGGCGGTGCGGCGCTGGCTGGAGGGGCCGGGGCGGCTGCGCGCGTTCAACTGGACAATGGCCGTGCTTCTTGTGCTGTCGCTTTGGCCGGTGATCACGCTGGACATCTAGGCGAAGGATGGCCGCATGCTACGGGCGCTTATTGCGGTTGGTCCTGTCACGGTCCAGTTGTGAAGCCGCGGTAGGGGGTTGCGCATGGCTTGGGCGAGACGCGTATCTTGGAGTGGGCTGGGTGTTGCGACGGCGGCATTGGCAGCCTTGGGCGGTTATCTTGGCTACCTGGCCCTGAGTGGCAACTTTCATCCGGTCATCTCAAATGAAGTCTACCGGTCGGCACAGGTGTCGAAGGACGACATCTCTGCCTACCAGTCGGACTACGGCATCCGCAGCATCCTGAACCTGCGCGGGGCCGCGCCGGGCGAGGCGTGGTACGACGAAGAGATTGCGGCCAGCGCAGCGCTGGGCGTGGCGCATGTGGATTTTGCGATGATCGCGTCGGTCGAGTTGAGCGAGGCGCAGGCGGTCCAGCTTATCGCGCTGATGCGTGAGATGCCGAAGCCCTTGCTGGTGCATTGCCGGCATGGGTCGGACCGGACCGGGCTGGCGATGTCGCTGTATCTGGCGGCGATCAGCGGGGCGAATGAAGAGACGGCAGAGGGGCAGCTGTCGCTGTGGTTTGGACATTTCGCGGTGCCGGTGCTGTCCGACGCCTGGCCGATGGATCAAAGCTGGGAACGGCTGGAACCGGGGCTGGGGTTCGTCGAGAGCTGAGGTCTAGCGGACCCAGAGGCCCTCGCGTTTCAGAGTGTTCCGGATCATCTGTTCGCGGCGGGGCAGGTTCTGCCGGTCGAACAGTGCCCGAGCTTTGGCGCCTTCGCCCTGGATCACCATGCGTTTGAAGGCCCCCCAATGCCGCAAGTTCGGGCGAAGGTCGTCGGCGAGGGTTTCCAGCACCTCGACGGCACGGTCGCTGCCTTGGGCATAAAGCAACGGCAAGGTGCGGTAGTGGCAGGTGGCGGACCCGTCAAGCGGGGCAAGTTCGGGGCCGGGGCGGCCACCGCCGAAAGAGTGGATCACAAGGGGCAGGGCGATCTGGTCAAGCCAGGGGTAAAGCTCCTGGCAGACAAGCTCATTCGGTGGGGTGTCGCGAATGTCCTTCGCAAAAGTAAGGAAGCGGTTGCCGAAGGCGTGGGGGCTTTCGTGGAAGAACCAACCCGCGTTGAAGTATAGGAAACGCTGCCAGTAGTCTTCGGGGTGGCCGGGATCGAGCGAGCTTGCGAAATCAAGATCGAAGCGGTCGTAGAGCGACTGCCAGGTCTGGGTGAGGGTGGGGCCGTAAAGTTCGATCTTCGGCCAGGTGTTTTCACGCCTCATCGAGGCGGAGGGCTTGGTGAAGTCGAAGGGCACCTGCGACAGCGGGCCGGTGATCAGGGTATCGGTGTCGAGAAACAGAAAAGGCGCATCGGGCAGGGCGGCCAGGGCTTCGATCTTGTTGCCATGCGGGTAGTCCGAGCCGAAAACGCGCGTCTCGAACGGCAGGATTTGTGCGCCGAGGTCGGTCAGAATGGCCTTGGTGCGGGGCAACATGCGCGGATCGCTTTGCCATTTCGGGCCGGGTTGCGGTTCAGCGATGTGAAGCGTGCCGGTGAAACCGGGATCGGAGTGGCGGAGCGAGGCTGCGAGGAGAATGGCTTCATGCTCCAGCCGGCCGGATTGACCGATTGCGAGGAGGTTGAAGGTCATGAGGGCGTGAAGCGGAGCGAGAGGCAGGACATGCCGCCATCCAGCTTGGCGCATTCGGAATTGCCGATCTCGCGGACAGTGAAACCGGCTTTCAGGATCGCGTCGCGGGTGCGGGGGAAGCCAGCGGGCATCAGGACAAGGTCGTTGAAGCGGATGGTGTTGGCCGCGGCATCCTCGCCTTCCGGAACGTCGATCGCTTGGTAGCCGGCAAAGCAGCCGGAGGCGGAAAGGCGCTTGGTGGACAGGATGGTATCGGTGTCCAGAAGCGAGCAGTCGGTCTTGAAGTGAAGAACGCCGGGCGGGGTGTGAACCTCACGCACTTTGTGGCCCCAGGGGGTGACGTGGTGGGTCAGCTCGGCGATCCCGGCGGCGTTGGTGCGGGCCGAGCGTCCGACGAGAATCTCGGTTTCGGTGACAAGGATGTCGCCGCCTTCGATGAAGCTGTCCTGCCCGGTGATTTCGACGACCTTACCGTAAAGCGCCCGAAGGTGGGGGGCCATTTCGGACGCCTCGCCAAGGCGGGAGGGTGCCCCGGGACGCATGATCACGGCCCCGCGCGGCAGGCAAAGGGCGGTATCCTCGACAAAGACGGAGTCAGGGTAGGCGTCTAGGGGGGGCAGTTCGATGATGGTTGCGCCAGTGTCGCGCAGGGCGGCGATATAGGCGTCGTGGTGCGCCTGCATCAGCGCGAGGTCCGGGGTGCCGGTGTCGACGGCCCGCAGGCCCTGGGTAATGGACGCGGTCGGGCGGCGGGTGATGGCATGGGTGAAGTGGGTGGAATAGGACATGTGGACCCCCAAGGACGCGCGCAACTTTGTGGCACCGCGACGGGGAGGGACGCAAGAGGGCGCGGGGGCAGGACAGTGCCGTGGCGGCATGGTATGGCGGTTCGGGCACCACGGAAGGCGAAAAGAGCCATGACAATCACCAACGAAGCCGAGCTTGCCGGTCTGCGCGCCGTCGGGCGCGTTGTCGCGAACACGGTGCAGGCCATGGCGCGGGCGATGGAGCCTGGAATGACGACGGGTGAGTTGGACAGTATTGGGCGCGACCTGTTGGAGGCG
>JANMGI010000532.1:0-6155 GCA_031374565.1 Paracoccaceae bacterium
AACTCGAAGATCCCGGCTTTGATGGATCATGACAACGGCCAGCGCGTGTTCGAGAGCGCCTCGATCATGCTGTATCTGGCTGAAAAGTTTGGGGGCGCGTTCATTCCGAAGGACCCGGCGCAGCGCACCGAAATGTTCAGCTGGCTGTTCTGGCAGATGGGGTCCGCGCCGTTTCTGGGCGGCGGGTTCGGGCATTTCTACGCCTATGCTCCGGTGAAGATCGAATACGCGATCAACCGCTATGCGATGGAAACGAAGCGTCAGCTGGACGTGCTGGATCGCCACCTCGCGGAAAACGAGTGGATGGCCGGGGAATACTCGCTGGCCGACGTGGCGATCTATGCCTGGTACGGCGGGCTGGTGCTGGGGCGGTCCTACAATGCCGCCGAGTTCCTGGATGTGGAAAGCTACAGACACGTCGTCGCTTGGGCCAAGCGCATCGACGCGCGTCCTGGGGTGATCCGGGGCCGGAAAGTGAACCGGTCCTGGGGCGAGGACTGGGAAAAGCTGCCCGAGCGCCATTCGGCGGCGGACTTCGACGCGCTGCCGAAGGCGCCCTGACCTACCAGGGCAGGGGTTTGCCATCCCGAAAGAAGCCGCCGGTCGGTCCGTCCTCGGCCAGATCGGCGGCCCAGAGGATGCTAGCGGCCCCTTCCTCAACCGGGCGCGCGCCCATTTCGGTGCCGCCGGGGAAGGTGGCCGTGAAGCCGGGGCAAACGGCGTTGATCTTGACGGCCGAGGTTTCCTCTCGCGCAAGCTTCACGGTCAGGGCGTTCAGCGCGGCCTTGGCGACAGCGTAGCTGGTGCCCATGCTGTTTGCGGTGGTCAGCCCGAAGACGTGATCGCCGTGCGAACCTGCTCCGCTGGAGACATTGACCAAACGGCCCTGCGGCGAAAGACGCAGCAAAGGCAGGAAGGCCTGGCACATCGCCCAGGTCCCGAAGAGCGTGACGTCCATCACCTGCCGCGCGACCACAAGGTCGGCCCCCGCCGACATCTCGCCCCAGGGAGCCATGGCGGCAGCGTTGTTGATCAGAAGATCGAGCTGACCCTCGCGCTCTTGCACCGCCTTTGTAGCGGCGGCGATGGCAGATGGATCGACGAGGTCCAACGCCAGCGGGACAGTGTCGCCACCTATGGCCAGCGCCATGGCTTTTGCCTGCGCTTTGGTCCGCGCGGCCACCCAGACGCGGTCCCCGCGCCGGGCCAACGTCTGCGCTACGGCAAAGCCAAGCCCGGTTTCCTTGCCAACTCCCGTCACCAACGCGATCCGTTTCATGCTTTGTCCTTTCCGGTTGCCCACGGGAAGGCTGTCATATAAACTGCCCATAACGCAAGTACTGTCATTTTTGTCAGTAAAGGACCGTCGATGCAAAACGCCCCCTGTCCGGTTCAGACCGCCATCGGCATCGTCGGGGGCAAGTGGAAGGCGGGAATCCTCTTTCGGCTACAGCGCGGCCCGATGCGGCTGTCCGAACTGTTGCGGCAGATGCCCTGGATCTCCGAGCGTGTTCTGATCCGGCAGTTGAAAGAGCTGGTCGAAGTCGGCGTGGTCCACCGGCATGACTACCGCACGGTGCCGCCGAAGGTGGACTATACGCTCACCGACTATGGCCGCACCTTGGGCCCCATCCTGGCGGCGGTGGGGAACTGGGGTCAGCGTCATCTGGATGAAGGGCGCCCGGTTCTGAAGGATTGAGCCTGCACCAACGCTCGCCTAAGCTGGCGCAAACGGGGAGAAATCATGTCACAGGGAAAGCGCATCGCCGTCGTCACCGGAGCCGCAGGGGGGCTGGGCCGGGCATTCGTTGACCGGCTGCTGGCCGACGGGCTGACCGTGGTGGGGGTGGACATCGACGGCCCCGCCTTGCTGGCCATGGCCGCAGATCGCGAGGGGTTTGTGGCCGAAGCGGTGGACTTGACCGATGCCGAGGCGATTGCTAACCTGTTTGACCGGCTGGTGGCGCGGTTCGGCGGCGTGGATGCGCTGGTGAACAACGCCGGGACCTGCTTCATGTCGGACTTCCCGGACATCCCTGCGCATGAGCTGGACCGGCAGATGGCGATCAACTTTTCGTCGTGCTTCCATTGCTGTCAGGGCGCGGTGAAGGCGATGGCGGGGCGGCCGGGGGTGCGCAAGATCGTCAATATCTCGTCGAACGGGGCCTACAACTTCGACGTCTTCGACCCGCCGCATTACCGGGCCTCGAAAGCCGCGATGGACACGCTGACCAAGGACCTTGCGCGGCGCTATGCGCGGGAAAAGATCGCGGTGAACTCGATTGCGCCCGCAATGACCGAGACGCCCTTGTTCAACGTGCTGAGCGAGGAGGTTCTGGCGCGGGCCATCAGCGCGATGCCGCATGGCCGCGCGATGCAGCCGGAGGAGATCGCGGCATGGGTGGGGTTCCTGATTTCGCCTGCGGGGGATGTGTCGTCGGGGAACGTCATCATCCTCAATCAGGGGCGCGACGTGCGGTGAGGGCCAAATTTCTTGAGAAAGAAATTTGACAAGAATTTTACTAAAAATTCTTGGGGTTGCGAGGGGCGATGAAGGTCACGATTCACAAGCTGTTCGATTACTTGCTGGAGACGACGGCGCAGGAGCCGCCGGAGTGTTTCATCGGGTTCTCATTGGCGCGGTCTCCGCGGCTGAAGGACTTCCTGCCGGACCTCGACCCAGAGCTTTCGCTGGACTGGAACGGGAAAAGCTTCCTTGGTCTGCCAGCGCTACGTCAACGTGTGCTGGATCAGGCGGGGCTCGGGCTTCCGCTCGACAGCGTGCTGATCACGGCGGGGGCGGCGGAGGCAAATTACCTCTTGTTCCGGCAGCTTCTGACTTCAGGGGACGAGATCATCTCCGAGGCCCCCGGCTGGCCGCAAGCGGGAGTAATGGCAAAGGCCGTGGGCGCGCATCTTGTCGAGGTGGTGCGGGATCAGGCGCAGGGCTGGCGGCTGGACCCGGAAGCGGTGGCGCGGGCGATCACGCCGAAGACGCGGATGATCTTTCTGACCAATCCGAACAACCCCACGGGGCGGTTGATGCCGGAAAGCGACCTGAGGGCGCTGGCCGCTTTGGCCGACAGGCACGGCATCTGGCTGGTGGTGGACGAGGTCTATGCGGGGCTGGAGTGGGTGGGCGCGCGGCCGCCTTCCATCGCCGGGCTGACGCCGTTCGGGATCACCACTGGGTCAGTGTCGAAGGCGCTGGGGCTGCAGGGCTTGCGGACCGGGTGGATGATCTGCCAGTCGCCGCAGGTGATCCGCGATGCGATGATCCTGCGCGAGAATGCGTCGGAAATCATGAACGTGCTGGGCGAGCACATCGCCGAGGTGGCGCTGCGGCCAAAGCGGTTTGCCGATGCGCTGGACCGGGCGCGGGCCGAAGGGGCGGCGACGCTGGACCGGCTGGAGCGGTTCGTGACCGAGGAACCCCGGCTAAGCTGGCACCGGCCTGAGGCGGGGCTGATCGGCCTTGCGCGGATAAAGGGCACGGACGGCGAATCACTGGCGCGGGCGCTGTTGCAGGCCCCTTACCGGACCTTTCTGTTGCCCGGATCGGCCTACGGTCTGCCGCAGCATATCCGCATCGGGGCGGGTGGAGGCCCGGAATCCCGGTTGGACGAAGGTTTAGGACGGCTTTCCGACCTGCTGAAAAGCGGGATGATCTGACGTAAACTACTGACAAAAAACGTGTTATCAGATAGCAATCCCGCGCTTTCCCCTAGCGAGGCGCTGATTTTGCCTAGCGTGGACCGGATGCCCATAACCAAAGGCATCCACCCGAGCTGCTTCGGGAAACCCACGAAAGGACACGACATGCTGCTCTCTGTCATGAACGCAAAAACCACTCTGATTGCCGGCCTGACCGCGCTTTCCATTGCTGCCGTTCCCGCCTCGCCTGCACTGGCCTGGGGCGACAAGGAACAAGGCTTTGTCGCAGGCGTCGCCACGGCGGTGATCGTTGACGAGGTTCTGAAGAACCGCCGGGCGCGTCTGTCGGGGCCGACCTATGTCCCCGCGCCGACCTATGTCGAACCGCGGACCGTCTATGTCGAACCGCGCCACACCACCACGGTCTACGGCACCCCGGCGGGCCGGGCGTTCCAGAGCTATTCGCTGCGCGAGCGCAAGGCGATCCAGCGCAATCTGCGCGCCTGGGGCTACTATCGCGGTGGCATCGACGGGTCGTTCGGCCCCGGCACCTACAACGCGATCACCGCATACGCCCGCGACGAGGGGCAGAGCCTGCGGTCAACCTCGGCGGCTTACGGGGTTTATGACGGCCTGCTGTTCTAGGACTGAACCGTCATGACCAGCCCCGGCCCGGAGTCCCCCCGGGCCAGGGCAGTCCTATGGGCCAGTCCTATGGGGCAGTCCTATTCGGGCGTCAGGTCCCAGGAAAACCAGGTGGCATCGCGCACGGCCTGCACGTCTTGCAGAACGCCAGCGACCTGACCCGCGGGAACGGCATGGGTCTTCGAGGTGTAAGTCCAGGCCAGCGTGAGGTTTCCGCCTTCGGTCGTGGTGCCTTTCAGGCTGAAGTCGAAAGCCGGGTTCGAGAGCGTCACATCGTCGGGCGGGTCGAAGTCGATCGGGGCGTCGCTGACCGTGACGACATGGGTGAAGGACCAGGGGCCGCCCACCTCCATCGGCAGGCGGCGGGGCGTTGACTGGGGGTCGGCGAAGCGGCTGACAAGGCCTTCGGAGGCAAAGGCGAAATCCTTGCGCAAGGCGTCCTGGTTCAGCGCGGTGAAGGGCAGAAAGTAGCTTTCAACCACCGTTACCCGGTTCGCCGCGCGGTCGTCGGTCATGCTTGGCGGCTTTGCCTCGGTCATACCGGAATAGCGGGTCTGGTAGAAATCGAGGAAGTCGCGTCCGATCTGGCTGACCGGGGTGGTGGCCCAGCGCGCCCGCGCCGCATCGGCGGAGCCGGACAGGTTCAGGGTTTCGACCGTGAGGAACAGGCCCATCATCGAGAAATCATAATCTTCACGCACCTCTTGCGCCCACGCTCCTTGCGGCGAGACCTCCATCCGTTCCAGCACGGCCGGGCCGGTGCCAGTCACGGGCAGGGCGTAGCCATAGTCGGGCTGGACCGCCGTGCCAAACCCGCCACCTTCATGCGAGCCGGTCGGGTCCATCCAGACCGGCTTGCCGTTCAGGGTGGCGCGCAGGATCATGTGATCGAAGACGCCAAGCATCGGCAATTCGTCGGGCAGGCCGTAGCCTGCATCAAGGTCGGTCAAGGCCACCGATGCCTCGACCCCCAGCCGGTTCAGGATGACCCGCAGCAGCAGGGACTTGTCCTTGCAGTCGCCGAAACCGGCGGTGATCACCTCTTCAGGCTTGCGCGCCAGATAGCCGCCCGCCCCGACCGACAGCGAGACATAGCGCAGTTCGTCCTGCACAAGGCGGAGGGCGGCATAGGCGCGGGCGTCGGGGGTGGGATTATCGGCGGCGATCCGGGCGACCTTGCCCTCCCATTCCGGCGGGAGGGGGTAGTCTTGCGTATAATGCGGCGCGATGGCCTGAGCGATGGGCGTCCAGTCGCGGCTGTCGGAAAAGCGCAGAAGTGCGTCTTCAATCACCTCGTAAGGCACACCTTCTTCCTCGACGGGCGGGATGTGGTTTTCGCGCCGCCATTCGTGGCGGACCTGACCGTCCCCAAGTCCCGTCACCGAATGGGAGACGCGGGTGGGCAGTGCGCCCAGTTCCAGCGGTACGCCTTCGGGCCAGGTCACCAGCGCGCGCGAAAGGACCACCGGCGTCGACCATTCCAGCCAGGAGCTGCCGCTGCGTTCCCCTGCCCCAAGCACCGGGCGGCTTTCCAGCACGGTCGCCTCGTCCAGGACATCGCCGACGCGCAAGTCGGGGACCTGGACCACGGCGGTCAGGGTGCCGTCGATGATGCCCTCCTCCAGCCGGGTTTCGCGGCGGTAGACCTGTGGCGCGACCATGCCCTTGAGATCGATCACCTGATCGCCGCGCAGAACGACCAGCCGCACCAGGCTGACGGTTTCATTCGCGGGATCAAAGTCGATCTTGATCGTCGCCGTTTCCTCCAACCCGGCGCGGTCAGTGACTTCGACGACCGTGCGGGAGTAGGACTGCTTGACCTCCCCCTCCCAGCGCAACTGGTGGTCGGAGAGAAG
>JANMGI010000562.1:0-1828 GCA_031374565.1 Paracoccaceae bacterium
GCCCGGATGTCAGGGTCGGGCGGCACCCATTTTGGGCTCTATGACAGCAACGCCCTTGCGCAGGCGGCGTGTGTTCAGATCCGTGCCGCCTATCCCGGTTGGTGGGTGGAACCCGGTCGCATCCTGCCCTGACCCCCGGTCAACAAGGCCCCGGACGCCTGCATCTTCACCTCTTTTCTGCATGCCGCGCTTTGCATCCGAAGGTTGGAAGCCCGCGTTCAAGCCTGCTGCGCGGTGCAGTCGAAACGCGAAGAAACGCGGCTTCGGAAGTTGTTAAGAAATCCTGAACGTCCGCGACTAACACATTGAAAGAAAACGGCCTACAAGCTTTGTCCACCGTGGACACATCCGCGGCCAGGCTAGAAATAGCTCCTTACCAGTGCCCCGGAAATCAGTGCCCAGCCGTCCGCCACGACGAAGAAGATGAGTTTGAACGGCAGCGAGACGACCGCAGGCGGGACCATCATCATCCCCATCGACATCAGGATCGCCGCGACGACAAGGTCGATGATCAGGAAGGGCAGGAAGATCATGAACCCGATCTCGAAAGCCCGCTGAATTTCGGACAACAGGAACGACGGGACCAAGAGCGATAGCGGGGCGTCGCTCGCAGTGACCGGCGCGGTCGACCGCAGGTCTTGCAGCGTCTGCAAGGTCTCGGGATCGACCCGCTCGGCCATGAACACCCGGAACGGCGCGATGGCCGCCTGCAACCCCGGCCCCACCTCCATCGTCCCGTTCGTCATCGGCTCGATCCCCTTCACCCAGGCCTCAGTGAAGACGGGGTCCATCACGAACCAGGTCAGGAACATCGCCAGACTGATGATCAGCATGTTCGGCGGGGCCTGCTGCAATCCGATGGCCTGCCGCAGGATCGACAGGACCGTGACGATGAACGGAAAGCAGGTGACCATCACCGCCAGCCCCGGCACGATCGACAGAACCGTGACCAGCAGCAACAGTTGTACCGACCGCAGCGACAGCGACTGCCCGGCATCACCGCCAAAGTTGATCGACATCTCTTGCGCCAGCGCAGGGCCAGTCAGCAGCGTCAGCGCGACGGCAAGTCCGATGGCAAGCCTCACAACCCGCCCCGCAGGTTCGCCACCTCGGTCAAGCGCACCGCAAGTTGTCCGGCATTCTCGCCGTCCATCTCGGTCAGTTCCCCCCGAGCGATCAGCCGGTCGCCGACGTAAAGCTCCACCGGGTCATCGACCCTGCGGTCCAGTTGCAGGACGGCGTCCTTCGACAGCCGCAAAAGGTCGCGCACCAGGGGCCGCGCGCGTCCGACCGAGATGGTGACCTCGATCGGGACCTGGGCGAAGGGGTTGGTGTCGGCAATGTCTTCCATGATGTCTCCTCAGGTGTTGAGGTTGAAAAAAGCGCGGACGGCGATGCCGATGTCGGTCGTGACCTGGTCAAGATCGACCTTGGTCTCCGACGCACCAAAGCGGATGTAGACCTGCCCCTCGGGCAGCGAGGGTTCCTCTTCGATCATCATCGGCAGGCCGGTTGCCTGGGTGACGAGGTCCTCGACCTGACCCCGGACCGCGGGATTGAGGATCAGCGTCAGCGGTGCATCGGCCAGATCGTCGGCCATCGGCATCACCGCTTCCAGCACGGTCGGGGCCAGCGCTTCCCGCGCGACTTCGGGCAAAAGCCGGTTGATCATCTCCAGGATCAAGGGCCGGATCGCTTGCAAGACGTGGCTGCGGGCGTCCTGGAAGGTGAAGGCCAGGCTTTGCAGGTTTCGTGCCAGATCGGACCGGATGCGCGTCTGGTCGCCCTGCTGGGCGGCAACCGCGTCGTCCCAACCGGCGGAATACCC
>JANMGI010000609.1:0-3406 GCA_031374565.1 Paracoccaceae bacterium
CGGAATTCGCCGAAATACTTCGTGATCGCCGCCGTCAGCGTCGTCTTGCCGTGGTCAACGTGGCCAATCGTGCCAATGTTGACGTGCGGTTTGTTCCGTTCAAACTTTGCCTTGCCCATTGCGAATTCCGCCCTTGTCCTGATCGGGCCAGAGGGGCCCGTGGTGATACGGGCGGCGACTTAGCCTTTGGACGCAGGGATTTCAAGCCTGATCGGGCCTGCGGCATGCTGGTGCTTTGCCAGGGGCGTGGGTCGGCCTATGTTCACACTATCATGCTGGATATCACCCCCACCCTTCCCGTCCGCGTTCCCCTGCACACCGAACCCATGGGGGTCTGGGCCAGCTTTCGCGCAGCACAAAGGAACGTGCTGGAACTGATCCCCGAGATGGCGACGCGTGTGCCGATCCTGTCGGGGCGGACGGGCAAGCGCTGGCACATGCTGATGGACCCCGATGGCTTGAAGCGGGTTCTGCGCGACAAGGTCGACGACTATCCGAAATCGGTGGTGACGAAGCTGATCCTTGAACCCGCCATCGGCGACAGTCTGTTCGTGGCCGAGGGCGCGCAGTGGATGTGGCAGCGGCGGACGGCAGCGCCGGTCTTCTCGCACCGCAACGTCAGCGCGCTTGGGCCGGTGATGACGGCGGCTGCGGATCGGTCGGTTGCGCGGCTTGAGGCGTCGGTGGGGAGGGCGGCGGATCTCTTTGACGAGATGGTCACGGCGACATTCGAAGTGATCGCCGATGTCACCTTCTCGGACGGATCGGGCTTTGACCGCGCGTCGGTGCACGAAGCCATCGAGCAGTATATTGGGGCCACCGCAAAGGTATCCTTGCTGGACGTGCTGGGCGCGCCACCCTGGGTGCCAAGACCGGGGAGGCTGTTCACCGGGTCGGCCATGCGCGAGACAAAGCGGCTGGCGGACCGCTCCATCGAAGCGCGCAAGGCTGAAGGGGCGAAGCCGACTCCAGACCTGCTGGACCTGCTCATGGCCGGCTCCGACCCCGAAAGCGGGCGGCAGATGACGACGGCGGAATTGCGGGACAATCTTCTGACCTTCATCGTCGCCGGGCATGAGACGACGGCTTTGACGCTGTCTTGGGCGCTCTACTTGTGTGCCTTCGACCCGGCTGTTCAGGCGGCGGCGCGGGACGAGGCGCAGGCGGTGCTGGGCGACCGGGCGGCGACAGTTGCGGACGTGGCCCGGCTTCCTCAGGTGCGCCGGATCGTGGACGAGACCTTGCGGATGTACCCCCCGGCAGCCTTCCTGTCGCGGACGGCGATGGCTGCGGATACCCTGTGTGGCCGCGAAATCAGGCCCGGGGACACTGTTATCCTGCCGATCTACGCGCTGCACCGGAATAGTTTGCTGTGGGAGGACCCCGACGCCTTCCGCCCCGACCGGTTCGCCGACCCCAAGGCCGTGCCCCGGTTCCAGTACCTGCCCTTCGGCGACGGCCCCCGCATCTGCATCGGGGCGTCCTTTGCGTTGCAAGAGGCGGTGATCGTGCTGGCCACCCTGCTGGCACGTTTCCGGTTCACGCAGGTGCCGGGTAAGGAGCCGAAGCCGGTGATGATCCTGACGCTGCGGCCCGAGGGGGGCGTCTGGCTGAAGGTGGAGCGGGCGAATTGAAGTGAACGCGTTCCGCGCGAAGTCCTTTTATCTCGCTTCCGCGCGTCAAGGCACGCGGAAACTCGGCACGGCGCTCCGCGCGGGGATTTTTGGCGCCAGGTGAAAGCCTTGTCGAACCGCCTCAGGTAAACCTGTTGTCCCGTGGGAAGCCGCGCGGGGCCATCTTGCCAGCGCTGGCGCGAGCGCCGGTCCACTCCAGAAGGTCGGTTTCCGTGCGGGTGCGGCCGGCGGGGTCTTTCCACGACAGGCCATCGGCCTTCGTAAAGGAGATCGCGTCGGACAAGCCGCCATCCTTGTACTTCTGCAACCGGACACCCTTGCCCCTGGCCATTTCGGGAAGCTCGGACAGCGGAAAAACCAGCATTTTGCGGTTATCGCCGACCACGGCCACAGTGTCGCCCACCGCCACGATGCACACCGCTGTCTTGACGCCATCGCGGGTGGTCAGGACGGCCTTGCCTGCCTTGGTCTGGGCCAAAAGCTCTTCGGACGGAACGATGAAACCGTCGCCAGCACTGGACGCCAGCAGGTATTTCTGTCCGGGGCGGTAGATCAGAAGGTCAGTGATCCCGGTGTCGTTCGGCAGGTCCACCATCAGCCGGACGGGTTCGCCCATACCGCGCCCGCCGGGAAGATTGGCACCCAGAAGGGTGAAGAAGCGGCCATTCTCGGCCACGAGCAGGATCTTGTCCGTCGTCTCGGCGTGGAAGGCGAAACGGGGGCCGTCGCCGTCCTTGAACTTCTGTTCGGCGGCAAGATCGACGTGGCCCTTCATCGCCCGGATCCAGCCCATCTTGGAACAGATCACGGTGATCGGTTCACGGTCGATCATCGCCTCGTAGGGGATGTCCTCGATTTCCGTAGCATCGGCGAACTGGGTGCGCCGCGCGCCCAGCGTCGTGCCTTTGCCGTAGATCTTGCGGACCTCGTTCAGGTCGCGGCCGATCTGCTTCCACTGGCGGCGGTCGCTGTCCAGAAGGTCGGCAAGGTCGGCGCGTTCTTTCATCAGGGCGTCGCGTTCGGCGTTCAGCTCCAACTCTTCCAGCCGCCGCAAGGACCGCAGGCGCATGTTGAGGATGGCTTCGGCCTGATTGTCGGTGAGGGTTCCCTGCCCCTTGACCGGAGGCTTGTAGTTCTTTTCCGACATCGCGCGGATGTGCGATTTCGACCAATCCTCGGCCATCAGGGCGGCCTTCGGGTCGTTGTCGTACCTGATAATGTCAATCACGCGGTCGAGGTTCAGGAAGGCGATCAGCAGGCCTTCCAGCACCTCCAGCCTTGTGTCGATCTTCAGGGTCCGGTGGATACTGCGGCGGCGCAAGACGTCGCGGCGGTGGTCGAGAAACGCCCGCAGCACTTCCTTCAGCGAACAGACCTTCGGCACCTTGCCGTCAATCAGCACGTTCATGTTCAGCGAGAAACGCACCTCAAGGTCGGAGTTCTTGAAGAGGCTCCCCATCAGCACGTCCGCGTCGACGGTGCGAACGCGGGGTTCCAGGACCAGGCGGATATCCTCGGCGCTCTCATCCCGGACATCGGCCAGTAGGGGAACCTTCTTGATCTGGATCAGCTCGGCCAGCTTTTCAATCAGCTTGGACTTCTGGACCTGAAACGGGATCTCGGTGACGACGATCTGCCAGGTGCCTCGGCCCAGGTCTTCAACCTGCCACTTGGCGCGGGTGCGGAAGGCACCTCGGCCCGTGCGATAGGCCTCAAGGATGCTGTCACGCGGTTCGACGATCACCCCGCCGGTGGGAAAATCAGGACCGGGG
>JANMGI010000612.1:0-4277 GCA_031374565.1 Paracoccaceae bacterium
ATGCACCGCTGGATGTTGGCCGGATCGCGGGTCTGGCGCGCACCGAGGCTGAAGCGACGCAGATTTACGCCGCTTCGCTTCTGGTGGTGGATGAAGAGTCCCCGGCAGAGAAGGGGTATCTGGCGATGCTGGCCGCGCGGATGAACCTTGACCAGGGGCTGGTCGAGCGCCTGCACGCCGAAGCCGCACGGTTGTAACTGCCCGCAGGATCAGCTGGCGTAGCCGGGGTCTTCGACATCAAGGATCGCGCGAAGTTCGCGCAGATGCGCATCGGCAAATCCGGGATAGCTTTCCCATTCCTGGGCGGTCTTTTCGGCAACCGCCTCGGGCAGATACCGCAGGGGGCGTCCGGTTTGCAGGGCGCGGATGTAGGTCTCGGCTGCGCGTTCGAAGTAGTAAAGCCGGTTGAAGGTTTCGGCCACGGTTGGACCGACGATCAGGACGCCGTGGTTGCCCATGACCATCGCGGTGGTCTTCGGGTCGGCAAGCAGAGTGGCGCAACGCGCGCCCTCGTCGCCAAAGGCCATACCTCCGTAGCCGTCGTCGACGACATGCCGGTTGTGAAACATCGCCGAGTTCTGGTCGATGGCCGGAAGGCGCGAATCGGCCAAGCTTGCCAGCACGGTGGCATGGACGGAATGGACATGCATGACGCAAGCCGCATGGGGGCAGGCACGATGAATGCCGCCGTGCAGGCCCCAGGCCGTGGGGTCCGGCGCATCGGGGCGGGCCATGGTGTCAGGATCGTTGGCGTCGATCTCGATCAGCGAGGTCGCCGTGATCCGGCTGAAGTGCCGTCCGTTCGGGTTGATGAGAAACCGGGTACCTTCCGGGTTCACCGCCAGCGAGAAGTGATTCCCCACCGCCTCGTGCATGTTAAGCCGAGCGGTCCAGCGGAAGGCAGCTGCGAGGTCCTGCCGCATATCCAGGAATGTCATGTTGGTGTGACGATTCATACAGAGTCCTTGCTGCGAATCAGGCATCAGCCCATTCAAGGGCTGCTTTTCGGTTCAGAATAGGTTAACAGCGTGACATTGGGTACTTTGGCAGCACGAGGGAGTTCGTCTTACAACCTAGGTAGGGAACGCAGGCCAAAGCAAGGCAACCTTGGCTTGAATATGGCGGCGGTCCGGTAGTTTTTCCTGCAACTTTCCTTTATTCGGACCAATGCTCTCCGCATTGTTGTTCGAGATTGGCAGAAGGTAGTGGAGGAGTGCGCGTGCAGACATTCATTCAGGCCAACCATCAGCCGGTTCAACCGCACACGCTGAGGGTGCGGGTCATGCTTTTGACGGATCATGCCGAGGGCCGCAACGGCCGTCGGCTTGCCGATTACGGCAGTGTCATCGACGTCGCCGACGATCTGGAGGATGCGGTTGCCACGATCCTTGACGATCCGTTCGGCTATGATCTTTTCGTTATGGAATGCGACGGTTTTGGCGGCATTCAGGGTGCCGAGCGCGCGATCTCGACGCTGATCGCGGGTGCGGCGAAGATGCGGGTGATTCTTGTCAGCCGCGAATTCGATGTGCCGGCCTACCCTTTGGGGCGGCGCACGGCGGTCTGTCTGCCGGATGACGTGTCGGATGCCAGCTTCCGGATCGGCTTTGACCATGTCCTGCGGGACCGGGCGGCGATCACGATGAACTGAATGACGTTTGAACAGTAGACGGTGGGGGCGGCGGACCGCCCCCAGCCGATCTTATGCCAGCGCGAGGTTTGTGGCGCTTTCGCGGCCATCACGGCCTGCTTCGATGTCGAACGTGACCGGTTGGCCATCTTTCAGGCTGCGAAGGCCTGCACGCTCCAGAGCGGTGATGTGAACGAACACGTCCTTCTTGCCGCCTTCCGGGGCGATGAAGCCGAAACCCTTGGTTTCATTGAACCATTTCACGGTGCCCTTGGCCATCGTGAATTCTCCTGTCTGTCGTACCGCCCGCGGAATGCGGCGGCTTGGCCCCGTCAGCTTGTAGTCGATTGCTGTGGCCGATGGTCGGAGACAGTGGTCGAAAAGTTAACGTCGCAATCGTGAACTTCGCACAGATGGGCAGGAATTCCAAGAGGGGTGCGCCGGAATATTTGCAATCGCCAATGGCGGTCGACAATGATTTCAAAGGGTTGAATTCTGGCGGGTCCGGCTGCCATGGGTGCATCCCTTGCAGAGCGGGGCGATTGCGGGAATCCCCTTCACCGAATCCGCTTTTCGAAATACGTCCACGACAGGTATCCGCTGTTTGACGCGGGCGAAAACGGCGGTCCAGGGCAATGATCTTCACAGTGGCAATCGACGGACCGGCGGCAGCGGGAAAGGGCACGATCAGCCGATCCGTGGCTGAAAGGAACGGGTTCCGGCATCTGGATACTGGGCTGCTTTACCGCGCAGTTGGTGCTTTGGGCGGCGATCCGATAAAGGTCGCCCGCAATCTGACGGCAGAGGATCTGACGCGGGGCGACCTTAGAACGCTTGTGGCCGGGCAGGCCGCCAGCCGGGTCGCGGCACTTCCAGAGGTCCGCAAGGCCCTGGTCGACTTCCAGCGTCGGTTCGCGCGGTCCGAAGGTGGCGCAGTGCTGGACGGGCGTGACATCGGCACCGTGATCTGCCCCGAGGCCGAGGTGAAGCTTTACGTTACCGCCAGCCCCGAGATTCGCGCGCACCGCCGCTGGCTGGAAGTGGGCGGCGACGAGGCGCAGGTTCTGGCCGAAGTAATGGAGCGGGATAACCGCGACATGGGCCGGGCCGATGCGCCGCTTCGGGCGGCGGCGGATGCGGTGGTGATCGACACAAGCATGATGGGGATTGACGAGGCGGTGGGTGTGGCTTGTGAGGTGGTGGTGCGGCGCCTTTCCGAACGGACCTGACGGGCGGCTTTCCCTTGCCTCACACGCGCGATGGGACTATAGCCCCCGCATCCTGAACGGTCCTGCTGCCGCCGGTTTCCCGGACGGCCGTGTTTTTCGTTCCGGACAAGACCGGCGGAGCCAACCGCATGGCCTGTGAAAAGACGAGAAAAGGAAACTGATCTATATGTGCGCTAAAGCAACCATGGAAGACTTCGAAGCCCTGTTGAAGGAAAGCTTCGAGATCGACACCCCCGAAGAGGGCACTGTCGTAAAAGGCCGCGTCATTGCCATCGAGGCAGGCCAGGCCATCATCGATGTCGGCTACAAGATGGAAGGCCGCATTGACCTGAAAGAATTCGCCAACCCCGGTGAGCAGCCCAACATCAACGTGGGCGACACTGTGGAAGTCTACCTCGACCGCGTGGAAAATGCCCGCGGCGAAGCCCAGATCAGCCGCGAGAAAGCTCGCCGCGAGGAAGCCTGGGACCGTCTGGAAAAAGCCTACGCTTCGGAACTGCGCGTCGATGGCGCGATCTTCGGTCGGGTCAAGGGCGGCTTCACGGTCGACCTTGGGGGCGCCGTTGCCTTCCTTCCCGGCAGCCAGGTTGACGTCCGCCCGGTGCGTGACGCAGGCCCGCTGATGGGCATGAAGCAGCCGTTCCAGATCCTGAAGATGGACCGTCGCCGCGGCAACATCGTCGTGTCGCGCCGTGCCATTCTGGAAGAATCCCGCGCCGAACAGCGCGCCGAAGTCATCGGCAACCTGACCGAAGGTCAAGTCGTCGACGGCGTGGTCAAGAACATCACCGAATACGGTGCGTTCGTTGACCTTGGCGGCGTTGACGGCCTTCTGCACGTGACCGACATGGCGTGGCGCCGCGTCAACCACCCGTCGGAAATCCTTGCCATTGGTGAGACTGTCAAAGTGCAGGTCATCAAGATCAACAAGGAAACCCACCGTATCAGCCTGGGCATGAAGCAGCTGCAGTCCGATCCTTGGGATGCCGTCGAGAAGATGTATGCCATCGGCACGGTCCACAAAGGCCGCGTCACCAACATCACCGATTACGGCGCCTTCGTGGAGCTGGAAGCGGGGGTCGAGGGCCTGGTTCACGTCAGCGAAATGTCCTGGACCAAGAAGAACGTTCACCCCGGCAAGATCGTCTCCACCTCGCAAGAGGTTGACGTCATGGTGCTGGAGATCGACAGCGCCAAGCGTCGCGTGTCGCTGGGCCTGAAGCAGACGCAGCGCAACCCGTGGGAAGTCTTTGCGGAAACGCATCCCGTGGGCTCGTCCATCGAAGGCGAAGTCAAGAACATCACCGAATTCGGTCTGTTCGTCGGCCTCGACAACGACATCGACGGCATGGTCCACCTGTCCGACCTGTCGTGGGATACCCGCGGCGAAGAGGCGATCCAGACCTACCGCAAGGGCG
>JANMGI010000614.1:0-7737 GCA_031374565.1 Paracoccaceae bacterium
ACGGGAAGGTAAAGGAGGTCAGCCCCGGCGGCCTCAAAGGCCTGCAACCGGCGGATGCCTTCGGCAAGGTCGTAAACACCGTTCATCACCCCATCGGCGCGGGCACAGAAGATGAAGGGGCGTTTCAGGGCGCGGGCGGAGGCGACACCAGCCTTGATGCGTTCGACTGCCATTTCAAAGGTATAGGCAGGATTTCCGGGGATCATCTGTGTGTCTTCAACACTTATGCCGGAGAGGCCCACTTCGCCCGACAAGCGAACGGTTTCGGCCACATCCGAGGGCGCATCGCCAAAGCCGTTTTCGAAATCGCCCGAGACAGGGAGGTTGGTGGCGGAGATCAGGTCGGCCGCATGGGCGAGCGCCTCATCACGGGTCACGCCGCCAAGGTCGGGGCGACCCAACGTGAAGGCATGGGCGGCGGAACTGGTGGCAAGCGCCTTGGCCCCAAGCGCCGCCATCATACGCGCGCTACCCCGGTCCCATGGGTTCGGGATCACGAAACAGCCCAGCTGGTGCAGGTCGTGAAAGGCCTGGTGGCGGGCGGCAATGGTCATGCCCTGATCCTTTCCGACTTCGGGTCATACATCGGTTGCAGGCTGACAATCGCGGCATGGCGCTGGCCCGCCACTTCGATCTCGTAGCTGGACCCAAGGATGTCCTCGTCCGACTGCCCCATGGCCGGGACATAGCCCATGCCGATGGCCCCGCCAAGGGCGTGACCGTAGTTGCCGCTGGTCACCGGCCCAACGATTTTCCCATCGCGAACAATGGCTTCGTTGTGAAACAGCAGCGGTTCGGGGTCCATCAGGCGGAACTGGAGCATCTTGCGGTCAAGGCCCGCTTGTTCCTTCCGCAGTACGGCCTCACGGCCCAGGAAGGCAGACTTCTTGCGGGAAACGGTAAAGCCAAGTCCCGCCTCCAGCACATGATCCTCATCGGTGATGTCGTGACCCCAGTGGCGATAGGCTTTCTCGATCCGGCAGCTGTCCAGCGTGTGGAGGCCGCAGAGTTTCAGGTCCGGTTGCGCCTCCATCAGCGCCTCGAAGACGTGGGCGGTCTGGTCGGAGGGTATATACAACTCCCATCCAAGTTCTCCCACATAGGTTACACGATGCGCGCGGGCGAGGCCCATACCAATCTCGATTTCCCGCGTCTGTCCAAAGGGATGCGCGGAGTTACTGAAGTTGTTCGGTGAGACTTTGGCCAGCACGTCGCGCGACTGCGGACCCATAAGGCACAGGACCGACTCAGCGGCGGTCACATCGGTGATGACGGCGAAATCCTCGCCGAGATGGGCGCGCATCCAGGCGAGGTTGCGTTCCAGCGTGGCACCGGGAACGACGGCCAGATAGGCGGTCTCGGAAAGGCGCGTCACTGTAAGATCGGCCTCTATCCCACCGCGGTCATTCAGAAACATGGTATAGACGGTGCGGCCCGTGGCCACATCCATCTGCGCAGACGAAATCCGGTTGAGGAAGGCACAGGCATCGCGACCCTCGATGCGGATCTTGCCGAAGCTGGTCATGTCGAACAGGCCGACAGCTTCCCTTACGGCCATATGTTCGGCGCGCTGGTTGTCGAACCAGTTCTGCCGCTTCCAGCTGTAGCGATACTCCCGCTCCTGCCCCTCGTTCGCGAACCAATTGGCGCGCTCCCACCCTGCAACCTCGCCGAAAACCGCGCCGCGCGCCGTAAGATGGTCATGGATCGGACTGCGCCGAATGCCGCGAGACGTCGCCATTTGCCGGTAGGGAAAGTGGTCGGCGTAAAGAAGGCCCAGCGTCTCGGAGACGCGTTCCTTCAGATACTTGCGGTTCTTCTGGAACGCCTGGGCGCGGCGGATGTCGACCTCCCAGAGATCGAACGGTGGTTCGCCTTCGGTGATCCAGTGCGCCAAGGCCTGTCCTGCGCCGCCTGACGACACGATCCCGATCGAGTTGTACCCGGCGGCGATCCAGTAACCCTGCACTTCGGGTGCCTCACCCAAGTAGTAGCGGTCGTCGGGTGTAAAACTCTCCGGACCGTTGAAGAAGGTGTGGATCCCGGCGGTCTCGAACAGGGGCATCCGGTTCGTCGCCATTTCCAGGATGGGCATGAAGTGGTCCCAATCCTCGGGCAGCGTGTCGAACTCAAAGTCCTTGCGGATGCCGTCCATCCCCCAGGGTTTCGCCTTCGGCTCGAACGCGCCCAGCATCATCTTGCCTGCATCCTGCTTGTAGTAGGCGCATTCGTCTGGCACCCGCAGAACCGGGGTGTTCGGGTCCAGACCCGCGACGGGTTCGGTGATCAGGTAAAAGTGCTCGCAGGCGTGCAGAGGCAGCGTCACGCCATTCTGCGCGGCAAGGTCGCGGCCCCACATACCACCGCAGTTGACAATCACGTCGGCCTGAATGTGCCCCGGCCCTTCCGCCGTCTCATAGTCCACGCCCGTCACGCGGCCTCCGGCGGTGGTGACCTTCGTCACCAGCGCGCCTTCGAAGATCTTCGCCCCCCGCATCCGCGCGCCCTTGGCCAGCGCCATCGCGATATTGGCCGGGTCGCATTGCCCATCCAGCGGCAGCGCCACCGCCCCGACGACGCCGTTGATGTTCAGATGCGGGTATCTTGCCTTGACTTCGCCGGGCGAAATTTCATGCACCTCGACGTCGAAGATGCGCGCCACCGTTGCCTGCCGGAGGAGTTCCTCATGCCGCTCTGCCGTCAGCGCGACCGAAATCGACCCCACCTGCCGCATCCCCGTGGCAACGCCAGTCTCAGCCTCCAGCCCGCGATAAAGGTCGGCGGAATACTTCGCGAGCCGCGTCATGTTCGCAGACCCGCGCAACTGCCCGATCAGCCCCGCTGCGTGCCACGTCGTCCCCGAGGTCAGCTTCCGCCGCTCCAACAGCACCACATCGGTCCACCCGGCCTTGGCAAGATGATAGGCCACCGAGCAGCCGGAGACCCCGCCCCCGATCACCACCGCCCGCGCTTTCGTCGGAATCTCAGCCATTCTTCCGGTCTTTCTCTTCGCCAAATATCCCGGGGTCCGGGGCGGCGCCCCGGTGGGTTGTCACGCGCGGATGCGCTCGTTCTTCGCGTCCCAGGCCGGGCCGTCCGCAAGCACCACCGCCTGCATCCGGTCGCCGAAAATTTCCACCTCGACTTCCGTGCCCGCCACAGCCAGATCGGCCCGCAGCATACCAAGCGCCATGGAATGGCCAACCCGATAGCCCCAGGTGCCCGACGTCGTTTCGCCGACCACTCGGCCCTGATGCCACAGGGTCGACATGTAGGGCGCATCACACGCCCCCGCCTCCACCTTCAGCGACACGAAACGCTTTCTCACGCCCTGCTGCTTTTCGGCCGCCAGCGCCGCCTTGCCGGGGAAGTCATGGGTCCAGTCGATGAACCGCTCAAGGCCCCCTTCCAGCAAGGAATAGTCGGTGGAGAGGTCCCCCTTCCACGCCCGATAAGCCTTTTCGACCCGCATCGAATTCAGCGCCTTCATGCCGAAGGGTTTTGCCCCACCGTCCAGGATCGCGTCGTAGATGTCCCCGGCATCGCCCCGGTCGCAGTGGATTTCCCAGCCCAGTTCCCCGGCGAAGGACACCCGCAGCAAGGCCACGTCCTTCCCGGCCACCTTGGCAAAGTATTGCACGGACAGCCACGGCAGCGTCAGATCGCCCTCGGTGATCGGTGCCAGAAGCTCACGCGCCTTGGGGCCAGTGACGATGAAGCAATGGATCTTGTCGGTCCAATCCTCCAGCACCACGCCCTCCGGCAGGCCCTTGCGCAAGAGATCGGCATCGTGGCTTTGCGCGACCGCGGCGGTGATCACGCCGACATCTTCATCGCTGAACGGGAGACACGTCATTTCCGTGACGATCCGGCCCCGATCATCGGCAAAGTACAAAAGCCCCGTCCGCCCCGGTTGCGGCAATTTCGATGCGGTCAGTGAGGCCAGATGCGCCCGTGCCCCCGGCCCGACCAGCCGCAGACGGGTAAAGCCCGGCAGGTCCAGCACCCCGACCCCGTCGCGCACCGCCTCGCATTCGGCGCGGATGCGCGGCTCCCACGGGCCCGCGCGGCCCCAGGTCTGCGTCGCGTCCCAACTGGTGTCGTCTCCCGGAGATGCGAACCATTCCGCCCTCTCCCAACCGTTGTAGGGGGCAAACTGGGCGCCAAGCGCTTTCAACTTGTCATGGACGGGCGACAGCCGCCGATCCGCACCAGCGGGCCAGCGTGCCATCGGGAACTGCATGCCGTATTCGTGGCCGTAGACTTCCTTGCCCTTGGCGACGAGGTAGTCTTGATCCTCCCAGCCGGTGAATCGGCGTGGGTCGCAGGACCACATGTCCCACTCCGTCCCACCTTCGGTCACCCATTCTGCCAGCACCTTGCCCGCCCCGCCCGCCTGGCAGATGCCAAAGGTAAAGACGCAGGCCTCGAACGCGTTTGGCACGCCGGGCATTGGCCCGATCAGCGGGTTGCCATCGGGGCTATAGGGGATCGGGCCGTTGATCACCTTGGTCAGGTTCGCCTTGGCCAGCAGCGGCACCCGGGCCATGGCGTCGTTGATGTGCCATTCCAGCCGGTCAAGGTCATCGGGGAAGAGCTGAAAGCTGAAATCCTCCGGCATCGGATCGTCAGGCATCGCCCAATGCGCGCGGCAGGGGTTCTCATAGGGGCCAAGGTTGAAGCCCATCTTCTCTTGCCGCAGGTAGTAGCT
Source organism: Paracoccaceae bacterium (assembly GCA_031374565.1). Taxonomy (GTDB): domain Bacteria; phylum Pseudomonadota; class Alphaproteobacteria; order Rhodobacterales; family Rhodobacteraceae; genus Tabrizicola. Next base: position 4,712 of record JANMGI010000614.1, read on the forward strand.
GCTGTCCACGTCCCGCAGCAAAGGCAGCTTGTGGCCGCTTTCCTTCGTCCAGGCCTCCAGCTCCGGGATCGTGTCGAACAGCATGTACTGGTGGCTCATCACCATCATCGGCACCCGGCGGCCGAACATCGCGCCCACCTGCGCGGCGTAGTAGCCGCCCGCGTTGACCACATACTCGGCGCGCACTTCGCCCTTCGGCGTCGACAGGATCCACTCTGACCCCGTCCACTGCGCTGCTGTCACCGGGCAGAAACGTTCGATCCGCGCACCCAGCTTGCGCGCGCCGGTTGCCAGTGCCTGGGTCAGCTGCGCGGGATCGATGTCGCCATCATAGGGGTCATAGAGCGCGCCGGTCAGATCATGCGTTTCCAGAAACGGATAGCGCGAGGTGATCTCGTCCGGCGACAGGACGGTCAGGTCCATCCCCTGATAGCGCCCCATACCGACGACGCGCTTGAACTCCTGCAACCGCTCTGTGGAATGGGCCAATCGCACCGATCCTGTGACGTGATAATTCATCGGATAGCCTACCGCGTCGCCCAGCCCCCGATAAAGCGAAGCCGAATAGCGCTGCATGTTCATGATCGACCAGCTGGAGGAAAACGTCGGCACGTTCCCTGCCGCATGCCAGGTCGATCCCGCCGTCAGCTCGTTCTTTTCCAGCAGGAGGGCATCCGTCCAGCCCGCCTTCGCCAGATGATAAAGGCATGAGGCCCCAACGGCCCCCCCGCCGATGATCACCACCCGAGCTGAAGCAAATTCCGCCATCGCCGTCTCCCCATTCCAGTCACCACTATCTGCCGCAAAGCGCCCGCTTTCAATTCGGCGGGACCCGGGGTATTGATCGACAAACCCGATCAACGATTATTCTATGTCTGGAAATATCCTCGGGGGGTCCGGGGGGCGAAACGCCCCCGGGGCCTGCCACAAACGCCGCGGCCAACCCATGCAGATCGACCTTCTCGACACCTTCCTCGACCTTGCCGAAACCCGCAGCTTTCACCGCACTGCGGACCGGCTTCGGATCACCCAATCCACCGTCTCCGCCCGCGTCAGCGCCCTTGAACAGGCCGTAGGCCAGCGCCTTTTCGACCGATCGCGCGCAGGCACAGACCTGACGCCCGAGGGCAAACGCTTCGAGCCGCACGCCCGCGCGCTCCGCCATGAATGGAACGAGGCCAAGCGCCGCATCCAGATCCCGCAAGGCGCGGCGCAGCTTCTCCGCCTAGGCATCCAGAATGACCTTGCCGCCGTCTATCTGGGCGACTGGGTTGCAGAGTTCCGCGCCGCATTCCCCGAGACCGCCTTCTACATCGAGCCCGACTATTCCAACCAGATGTGCGCCGACCTTCTGACCGGCATCCTGGACTTCGCGGTGATGTTCAGCCCGAAACCCCACCCCGACCTACATTTCGACAGCGTCGGCGATGTGACCTACCGGATGATCTCCACCGATACTTCACGGCTGGCCGATGTCACGCCTACCCGCTTCGTCTTCGCCCACTTCTCCCCGGCCTTCGAGGAGATGCACCGCCAGCTGACCCCTGACCTTGCGACCTCTCCGGTTTCCGTAGGCCAGTCAGGCTCCGTCGTGTCCCTTCTGACCGCGATGGGAGGCTCGGGCTATGTGCTGGAAAAGACCGCCGGGGACCTGATCGGCACCGGGCGTTTCATGGCGGTCGAGGATGCCCCCGACCTGCGCCAGCCGGTCTTTGCGGCACTCCACATCCGGCACCGGACCCTGCCCCTGCACCGCAAGCTGACCCAGCTGGTCGCAAGGCACGTCAGCGGCAGCACATAGCGGCCCGCGCCCCGCGTCAGAATGCCATCTGCACCCGGTGCCCCGGCGCGTGGGCAAGGCGGACGTGCGTCACCGGTCCTTCGGTTCCCAGGGTCGTCCGTTCGGAAATCAGAAGGGCCGTGCCGGGGGGGACGCCCAGCACATCAGCCTCACGCGACGACGCAGGTTCGGCAGTGAAAGCGATGTCGCCGGACACCAGGCTGACATGCGTGACCAGCCACTCGTTGGCGCTGATCGTCGCAAAATCCGGTGTCGGATCGGGCAGGACAGCGGGGTTCAGCCAGCGAGTTTCCAGCACGAAAGGCCTGCCTCCGGCAAGGTGCAGGGTCTCCAGATAGCGCATGTGCTGGCCTTCGGGCAGACCGATACGGGCGGTGACGGGAACCGGGGCGGGCCCGGTGCGGTCGGCAAGAAGCTTGAAGTCATAGGGCATCCCCCGGCCCAGCACGTCCAGCCGGATCACCGGAATCTCTAGCCGGGCGCGGCGGACCGGCAGTTCCGCCACCCGAGTGCCCGCACGTTTCTTGCGGTTGATCACCCCGGCTTCGGCAAGGGCAGTCAGCGCCCGGTTCACCGTGGCCCGCGCCACGCCGAACTCTGCCGAGAGGGCCTCTTCGCCCGGGATCAGCGCACCCGGTGGCCAGTCGCGGGCGCGAATGCGGCGCAGGACTTCGGCGCGGACATCCTCCCAGCCCTGCATCTACAGCGCCGCGCGCAAGCGGTGCATCGTGGCCCGGAACCGGCTGGCCGTGGCGTCGCGGGCGATGTGGCGGCCAGCTTGCACGATGTGACGGCCGGCAGACCAAAGGTCGGTGACAAGCCCGTCACGACCGGCAAAAAGGAAGGCGTCCAGAAGGCTGTCACCCTGAAACCCCTCCAGCCGCAGATCGCCCGTGTCCAGCGCAAGCATGTCGGCCCACATGCCCACCGCAATCGCGCCAGACTGCCGCCCCGCCGCCTGCGCCCCGCCCTGTGCAGCACCCTCCCACAAAAGCCGCCCGGTGGAGCGTTCGTCAGCCATCACCGCCCGCGCCTTGCCTTGCAGGCGCTGCGAATACTCCAGCAAGCGCAGCTCTTCGGCGAGCGAAATCCGCACGTTGCTGTCCGTTCCCACCCCAAAGCGGCCCCCAGCGGCAAGCCAGCCCGGCGCGTCAAAGACTCCGTCGCCAAGGTTTGCTTCGGTGATCGGGCAAAGACCCGCCACCGCTCCGGTCTTCGCCAGCGC
>JANMGI010000641.1:0-5874 GCA_031374565.1 Paracoccaceae bacterium
CGTCAGGTGGTCTTCAACCAGGGCCAGCGACTGCCGGTCTGGGCCGACGGCCCGACGCAAGAGGCGCTTTTGTCGCGCTTCGGCTATGCTTTCGTCCAGCCCGAAGGCTCGCCCTATCCGCCGATCCTCGATCTGCACACCATCGACGGTCCCGTCAGCATTTCCGGTGCGGGCGGCCTGGTGACCCTGACCCCCTTCCGCGCCGATCATGGCAGCATGGACGCGCTTGGCTTTAGGATCGGCCCCCTCGCCTACCTGCCTGATGCCGTCGACATCCCAAAGGAAAGCTGGCCCATGCTGGAAGGCCTGGACTGCTGGATCGTCGATGCCCTGCGCCGCAAGCCGCACCCGACCCATGCTCACCTTGACATGACGCTTGGCTGGATCGCCCGCGCAAAGCCTGCCCACGCAGTGATCACCAACATGCACATCGATCTGGATTATGAGACTTTGCGGGAAGAACTGCCTCCCCACATTGCCCCGGCCTTCGACGGAATGACGGTGAGTTACGACAACCAGTCATGAGTGCGCTTCTCGATGTCATCCTGCCGGTCTTCCTGATCATCGGTTTTGGCTATGCCGCGGCCAAGGCTGGGATATTTGGCGAAAACGCCGTCGATGGGGTGATGCGCTACGCCCAGAACTTCGCCGCACCCTGCCTGCTTTTCCGGTCCATCGCCGGGCTTGACCTTGCCGGGGCCTATGAGCTGGGGCTGATGCTGTCGTTCTACCTTGCCGCCTTTGCCAGCTTTGGCGTCGGCATGGCCGGGGCGATCCTGGTGTTCAAGCGCCCCCTGCCCGATGCGGTCGCTATCGGCTTTGCCTGCCTTTTCTCCAACTCGCTCCTCCTTGGCCTGCCGATCACAGAGCGGGCCTTTGGTCCGGGGGCATTGACCGGCAACTACGCCATCATCTCGATCCACGCGCCCCTGTTTTACGGCTGCGGCATCGCGATGATGGAATGGGCCAAAGCTCGGGGCGAAGAGCTGTCGGTGGCGGCCCTGGCTACGAAGATCGCCCGCGCCATCGGGTCACAGCCGCTGGTCATCGGCATCGCGCTGGGGTTTGTGGTGAACCTTGCAGGCTACGGGCTGTATGGCCCGGTCAATGCCGCCGTGGACATGATCGCCGGGACCGCGATCCCCACCGCCCTTTTCGGCCTGGGAGGGGTGCTGGTGCGCTACAAGACCGAAGGCGACCGCGGGACGATTGCGATGATCTGCGGCTGCTCGCTGGTCCTCCACCCCGGCCTGACCTGGCTTCTGGGGCATTATGTCTTTGACCTTGGCCGCGACAGTCTGCGGTCGGCAGTGGTGACGGCGGCGATGGCACCCGGGGTCAACGCCTACATGTTCGCGCATCTGTACGGGGTGGCAAAGCGGGTCAACGCCTCGGCCGTGCTGGTGGCGACGGCGCTGTCGATCCTGTCAGTCTGGGGCTGGCTGGCAGTGCTGCCCTGAGCCATCCGCTCCTCGATGGTCTTCTACCACTCGTCGCTGATCGCGCGACGAGGAGACGCTGTCGAACGAGGAGCACAGCCCTAGCGCCCAGTCACGCCCCGCAACCGGTCCGACCGCCGCCGGAGAAGTTCCACCATCGTCAGAAGCAGTACCGAGATCACCACAAGAATCGTCGCCACCGCCAGAATGGCGGGCGAGATCGCTTCGCGGATGCCGTTGAACATCTGACGCGGAATGGTCTGCTGGTCAGGCCCCGCGATGAACAGGACCGCCACCACCTCGTCAAACGAGGTGACGAAGGCAAAGAGCGCGCCCGAGATGACGCCGGGCAGGATCAGGGGCATGATCACCTTGAAGAACGTCGTGCGCGGGTTTGCCCCCAGGGATTGCGCAGCGCGGATCAGGGACTGGTCAAAGCCGGACAGGGTCGCCGTCACCGTGATGATCACGAAGGGAATGCCCAGTGTCGCATGGGCCACGATCACCCCAAGGTGCGAGTTTGCAAGGCAGCCCTTCTCGGACAGGAAATAGCCGAAGATTGCCCCCATCGCGCTGTCGGGTGCCACGCAGGCCTTCGCGAAAAAGAAGCTCATCCCCACGGCGATGATGATGATCGGCACGATCATCGGCGAAATCAGCAGCGCCATGATCAGGCGGCGGTACGGCATTTCCGGGCGGCTTAGCCCAAGCGCCGCGATTGTGCCCAGCGTCGTCGCCAGAATCGTCGCCCAAAGCCCGACCCAGAACGAGTTCTTCGCCGCCTGCACCCAGGTCGAGCGTTCCCACACCTCGGACCACCAGGACGCATCGCGCACCCCGTCGCCGCCGGAATGGCCCAGCGTCAGAAGCGTGTCATACCAGCGCAAGGAATAGCCTGCCGGGTCGAAAGCCAGCATCTTCGGGGTGAAGGTGAAATAGGCCTCGGCGTTGAACGACAGCGGGATCACGATCAGGATCGGCGCGATCAGGAACAGGAACACCAGACAGCAGATCACGATGTAGGTGTAGTACCAGACACGCTCCAGCGGTGAGGCATAGGTGGGAAGGGCCATGCTTAACTCCTTACCCCAGCTTTAGCCGGTCAATGCCGATCAGGCGGTCGTACAGCCAATACAGCAGCAGAATGGCGGCAAGCAGCATTCCGGCGATTGCGGCGGCCAAAGACCAGTTCGACTTCGACATGTGGAAGCTGATCAGGTTGGAAATCAGGATGCCATCCGAACCACCGACCAACGCCGGGGTGATGTAGTAGCCAACCGCGAGGATGAAAACGAGAAGCGACCCCGCCGCGATCCCCGGCAGCGTCTGCGGCAGATAGACCCGGCGGAAGGTCGTCCAGCTGGTGGCCCCCAGCGACCGCGCGGCACGGGCGTAGCTGGGCGGGATCACCTTCATCACCGAATACAAAGGCAGGATCATGAACGGCAAGAGCACATGCGTCATCGCGACAATGGTGCCGGTCATGTTGTACATCATCGTCAGCCGGCCATCTTCGCCGATCAGTCCGATGCCGACCATCAGGTCGTTGACGATCCCCTGCTCTTGCAAAAGCGCAATCCATGAGGTCGTCCGCACCAGAAGCGATGTCCAGAACGGCAACAGCACCAGGATCATCAGCAGCGACGATTTCGCCATCGGCAGGGTCGCCAGCAGGTGTGACACAGGGAAGGCCAGCAAGAGGCAAATCACGGTGATGATGCCAGAGACGAGGAACGTCTTGAAGAAAAGGTAAAGATAGATCCTCTCCTTGTCGCCGCCCCGCGCCCAGCCGTCATCGGTCAGTTTCCGGTCCGAAGCGACCTTGTAGAATTCCGTCGTGTAGGGGCTGGACGCCGCGGCCATCCCGCGCCAGAGGGCCGGTTTGCCCCAGTCGGCATCGACGGCCAGGAGTGAACCCTTGAAGGGGGCCGCCAAAGTCGCGGCCTCGCGCGCGCCCTTCTTGAACAGCGAAATCGTGCCGGGAACGGTGTAGTTGATCCGGGTTCCGGCCATACCGGTGGTCTTTTCGACCTGCATCCGGGACAGGTCCTGCGCCAGGGCCGCAAAGGCCTCTTCTGGCGGGTTGGCAGGATCAAAGCCGGGGTTTTGGGCGAACCACGTGTCAAGCGCCGGAGCGGCATTGGAAAACCCGTCATGCTCCACCGACCGCTTCAGCATGTAGACGATCGGGATCAGGAAGGTCAGCAGGACAAAAAGCAAAAGCGGCAGCACCAGAAGAAACGCCCGGCGCTTCGCACGCAACTGCGCCGCGGCAAGCGCCGCTTTCAGCGGTCGGCCATCGGCGGTTGTCAGAAGTTCGGTCGCGGCCTCGGCCATGTCTGCCTCGTCGGAAAGGAAACGGGCGCGAGGATTGCCCCCCGCGCCCGACACTGGATTACTGGGCGAGCCAGGCCTGGAAACGCTCGTTCAGTTCTGCGTCATGGTCGACCCAGAACTCGGACGAGGTCAGAAGCGCGTTGGTCAGGTTGGCCGGGTTGGTCGGCAGATGCGGACCCATTTCGGTCTTGCCGTCAGTGTACATGATCGGCTCAAGGTTCGCCGATTTGCGCGGCGGACCGTAGGAGATATGCGACGCCTGCGCGCGCAGACCTTCGGTCGACGTGGCATAGCGAATGAACTCCATCGCCAGGTCCTTGTTCGGCGCGCCCTTCGGCACGACGTAGCTTTCGTTCTCGTAGATCTGGCCATCCCAGACGATTTCGAACGGCTTGCCCTCACCCACGGCAGCGGCGAAGATCCGGCCGTTGTAGGCGGTGGTCATCGCGACTTCGCCGTCAGCAAGGAGTTGCGGCGCCTGGGCACCGGCTTCCCACCAGACGGTTTCGGCCTTGATGGTGTCCAGCTTGGCAAAGGCACGGTCGACGCCTTCAGGCGTGCCCAAAACCGTGTATACATCGGCCGGTGCCACGCCGTCACCCAGAAGCGCAAACTCCAGAACGGCCTTGGCACCCTTCTTCAGGCCACGCTTGCCGGGGAACTTCGTCAGGTCGAAGAAGTCAGCAGCAGTTTTCGGGCCTTCGGGGAACTTGGTGGTGTCGTAGGCAAAGACGTTCGACCAGATGTCGGTCGAGACGCCGCATTCGGTCACAGCGCCGGGGAAGAAGTCGTCAGCGGCAGGGGTGCCGTCCGCACCTGCGGGCAAGGAGGCCGCATCGATCGGCTCCAGAAGGCCTTCGTCGCACAGGCGGATCGCGTCGGCATATTCGACCGAAGCGACATCGACAGTGACGTTGCCCGCTTCGACCATGGCCTTGATTGCCGGGGCCGGGTTCTCGCTGTCGACCATGACGGTGGCGTTGCCGGTGGCAGCCGCCCACGGCTTCACGTGGCCTTCGGTCTGGGCCGCACCATAGGCGCCACCCCAGGACATCACCGTCACGTCGGCGTTGGCGGCGAAGCCAAAGCTGACCAGCGCAGTCGTCAGGATAAGGGTCTTTTTCATTGGCAGTCTCCCTGTTTTGGTTGGGTAGGAATGGCCGGTCATCGCGGCCGTCTTTGCATCAAGGGTCCAGCGCGCGGGCATCCTGGGGATGCCAGCCCACCTTGATCTTCTGTCCCGGGGAAAGCTTGGTCTGCCCCAGAGTATTGCGCATCTTCATCACGAAACCATCCGACCCCGCGACCTTCAGGACCGCGCGCAGGATGTCGCCCATGTAGATCATCTCGACCACCTCGGCCTCGATGGTGTGGGCACCCGGTGGCATCATCTCGGGCTTGAACTCCACCCGTTCGGGGCGGATCGAAACCAGGGTCTTCTGACCCTTCTGCTTGATGTTCACCGCCGTCGCGTCGATCAGCTCGCCCGTGGCCAGCCGCACCAGGGCCTTGTCGCCGTTCAACTCCTCGATGGTGCCAAGAAGCTTGTTGTTCTCGCCGATGAACTGGGCGACGAAGCTGTTGTCGGGGCGCTCGTAAAGGTCAGCGGGTGGTGCCAGCTGCTGGATGCGCCCGTCGTTGAAGACGGCGACCCGGTCCGACATCGTCAGGGCCTCACCCTGATCGTGGGTCACGTAAACGACGGTTATGCCCAGACTTTCATGCAGGTGCTTGATCTCGAACTGCATGTGTTCGCGCAGCTGCTTGTCCAGCGCGCCGAGGGGTTCGTCCATCAGTACAAGCTTGGGGTCGAACACCAACGCCCGCGCCAGTGCGATCCGCTGCTGCTGGCCTCCCGAAAGCTGGGCCGGACGGCGATTGATGAAGCTGAACATCTGCACCATGTCCAGCGCGCGTTTGACCTTCGCCTCACGTTCGTCCTTGCCCATGCCGCGCACTTCCAGCGGGAAAGCCAGATTCTCGCCCACCGTCATGTGCGGGAAAAGCGCGTAGTTCTGGAACACCATCCCGATCCCGCGCTTGTGCGGCGGAACCTGATTTATGTTCACCCCGTCCAGCTTGATCTCGCCGTTGGTGG
>JANMGI010000681.1:0-4113 GCA_031374565.1 Paracoccaceae bacterium
CGCGAGGCGCTGGTGCGGCTGGCAAGCGACGGGCTGGTGACGTTGCTGCCGAACCGCTCCACCGTTGTCAGCCAGATCGACTTTCCGAACCTGCACCATTTCTTCGATTCGCTAACCCTGATGTACCGTGCCACCACCCGACTGGCCGCCCAGTTTCACGATGCCGCCGACCTAGCCGAAATTCGCGCCCAGCAAGAGGCTTTTGCCAAGGTCGTGCTGGCGGGCGACACCAACGGCATGATCCAGCTGAACCGCGATTTCCACGTCGCCATCGCCGAGGCTGGGCGGAACCCCTACTACCTTCAGCTTTTCTCGCGCCTGTTGGACGAGGGGCGGCGCATCCTGCGGCTGTACTACTACCCGACCTTCGAGCCCCGTCTACCGCACCCGTATATACAAGAACATGAAGCGATCATCTCAGCTATAGTGGCGCGGGATGTAGATACATGCGACCAGCTGGCAAAAGAGCATGCCGACCGGATCGTGCAGCAAATTCAAGACATGATGGCCCGTGATCTGCGGCAAGATATCTCGTTGTAAAATTCTTGTCGACAAACTAAATACAAAGTCTATGCTAACCCAAAGTCCACGCGGATTCGTCCGCCCTTAGAAGGATTGCAGCATGAAATCGGACATCTTTTCGGGCACGATCCCGGCCTTGATGACGCCTTGCAAGGCAGACCGCACACCTGACTTCGACACTCTGGTCGCCAAGGCGAAAGAGCTGATCGGTCTGGGCATGTCCGCCGTCGTCTACTGCGGTTCGATGGGCGACTGGCCCTTGCTGACCACCGAGCAGCGGATGGAAGGGGTGGAGCGTCTGGTGAAGGCCGGTATCAAGGTTGTCGTTGGCACCGGCGCTGTAAATACAGCCGCCTCGGTGGCCATCGCCGCGCACGCCCAGAAGGTCGGCGCACACGGATTGATGGTCATCCCGCGGCTCCTGTCACGCGGAACCGTGGTCGCGGCGCAGCGGGCGCATTTCAAGGCCGTCCTCTCTGCCGCTCCGACCCTGCCGGCGGTGATCTACAACAGCCCGTACTATGGCTACTCCACCAAGGCCGATCTCTTCTTCCAGATCCGGGCCGAACATCCCAACCTCGTCGGTTTCAAGGAGTTTGGCGGCTATGACGACCTGTCCTATGCCGCCAACGCAATCACCGGAGCCAGCCCGGACCTGAAGCTGATGATCGGTGTCGATACAGCGGTCTACCACGGCTACGTCAACTGCAACGCCGACGGCGCGATCACTGGGATCGGCAATGTCCTCCCGCGGGAGGTGCTGCACCTGGTGTCGTTGTGCAAGGCCGCGCAGAAGGGCGACGCCGAGGCGCGGCGGTTGGCGTTCGAGCTGGACAGCGCGATGCAGGTCCTTTCGGAAGTCGACGCAGGACCGGATTTGGTGTTGTTCTTCAAGCACATGATGCTTCTGCGCGGCGAGACCGCGTATACACACCACTTCACCGAGGGCGATGAACTGTCGGCCAGCCAGAAGGGTTTCATCGAAGCGCAGCTGCGGATGTTCGACGCCTGGTACGCCGATTGGGCCAAGCAGCTCGAGGCGCGGAAATACGCCGCCTGACATGAAGGTCATCGTCATCGGGGCCGGTGTCATCGGCCTGTCTGCCGCTCTGATGGCGCAGTCGCGGGGCCTGTCGGTCACGGTTGTGGACCGCGAAGGCCCCGCCGCAGGGGCTTCGGCTGGCAATGCCGGGGCGTTTGCGTTTACCGACATTCTGCCGCTTGCTTCGCCCGGCATCCTGAAGAAGGCGCCGAAGTGGCTGCTGGACCCGCTTGGACCGCTGACCATCCCGCCCGCCTACGCCCTGCAAATCACGCCATGGCTCTACCGCTTCTGGCGTGCCTGCTCGGCTGGTGCAGTGGCAGCTTCTACAGCCGCCCAGATAGGCTTGATGGACCTGTCACGGGCTGAGTTAGAGCCGTTTCTTGCTGCCACCGGCACGCTGGGGATGCTGCGCAAGGACGGCAACTTGCAGGTCTATGAAAGCGATGCAGAGTTTCGTACGTCGCTGCCGGGGTGGGATGTCCGCACCGCCCACGGGATCGAGTTCCGACATATGGCGGCGGACGAGATGGCGGTCCTGCAACCGGGCCTCTCGCCCCGCTTCACGCTCGGCACCTTCACCCCAGGCTGGTGGTCGATTGCCGATCCGAAGGACTATGTGCTGTCGTTGGCCGAGCGTTTCCAGGCGCTGGGCGGCACGATCCTGCGGGCTGAGGTGACGGGCATCCAGCCGCAGGGCGAGAGTGTATATATACAGACGACGGGTGAGCCCCTCACTGCCGACAAAGCTGTCCTCGCCGCCGGGGCCTTCTCGCACCGCATCACCGCGACTTTGGGTGAGCGTATCCCGCTGGAAACCGAGCGCGGCTACAACACCACCCTTCCCTTGGATGCGTTGGACCTCCGTTGTCAGGTTACGTTTGGCGGTCACGGCTTTGTAGTTTCACGCCTGACCTCTGGCATCCGCGTGGGTGGGGCGGTGGAACTGGGCGGGTTGTCCCTGCCACCGAACTACAAGCGGTCTGAAGCGATGTTGCGGAAGGCAAAGGCTTTTCTTCCTGCCTTGCAGACTGAGGGCGGCAAGCAATGGATGGGTTTCCGTCCCTCGCTGCCTGACAGTCTGCCTGCCATTGGGCGGTCCAAGGCGTCACCGAAGGTTGTCTATGCCTTCGGCCACGGCCACCTGGGCCTGACCCAAAGCGCCGGGACTGCAAGGATCGTAGCGGACCTGCTGACTGATGCTTCGCCCCCGCTAAACCTGACCCCCTTCTCTCCGCAAAGGTTCTGACATGGCCGTATATACGTTCTCCTGCCTCGATGGGCACACTTGCGGCAACCCGGTAAGGCTGGTGTCGGGTGGCGGGCCTCGGCTGGAGGGAGCGACGATGCTGGAGCGGCGGGCGCATTTCCTTAAGGATTACGACTGGATACGGACCGGTCTTATGTTCGAGCCCCGAGGGCACGACATGATGTCGGGGTCGATCCTCTATCCCCCGACGCGGGCGGATTGCGATGTGGGGGTGTTGTTCATCGAGACCTCGGGCTGTCTGCCGATGTGCGGGCATGGGCTGATCGGGACGGTGACGATGGGGATCGAGAATGGCCTCATCACCCCGCGCGAGCCGGGGCGGTTGATGGTGGATGCTCCGGCTGGAAGGGTCGAGGTTTCGTATATACAGGACGGGCGGTTTGTCGAGGAAGTGCGGCTGACCAATGTGCCAGGATTCCTTTATGCTGAGGGACTTAACGCGCGGGTTGAAGGTTTGGGAGAGGTCGTGGTGGACGTCGCCTATGGCGGGAATTTCTATGCGATTGTGGAGCCGCAGAAAGCGTTCCGCGACATGGCGGACCATACGGCGGGGGAGCTGGTGGGGTGGTCGCCGAAGCTGCGCGCCGCGCTGAATGCGAAGTATGAGTTCGTGCATCCGGAGCATCCGGCGATCCGGGGGCTGAGCCATATCCTGTGGACCGGCAAGCCGACGGTGCCAGGGGCCCATGCCCGTAACGCCGTGTTTTATGGGGACAAAGCGATTGACCGCAGCCCCTGCGGGACGGGAACCTCGGCCCGGATGGCGCAGCTGGCGGCGAAGGGGAAACTGGCCGTGGGGGACGAGTTCCACCATGAGAGCATCATCGGGTCGATCTTCAAGGGGCGGGTCGAGGCTGCGGCGACCGTGGCGGGGCGGGAGGCGATTGTCCCCTCCATCGCCGGGTGGGCGCGGCAGACGGGGATCAACACGATCTTCATCGACGACCGCGATCCGTTTGCCCATGGGTTTGTGGTGAAGTAGCGCCGGTTGCGGCGTTCGGTGTGTTAGATCAAGGGGTTGGCTGTAGATACAGTGTCTGGCATCCGTCTGGCATGTGTCGGGCATCTGTACAGACGCCAGGTGCTTCTGTTTGTCATTAACCATCCGTCGCGAATCGGGGCTGGTCGGGTGCCCCCCACCCCCGGCCCCTCCCCACGGAGGGGGAGGGGAGGTGCTTGGGGCTGGCGTTGTTTCGGGGTGGCGGAGGGGTTACTTTGCCCAGAGGTCTGACGCCCCCGGCCGGGATATTGGGGAACGCGAAATGGTAGTCGGGTGCAG